>CBDUXW010000322.1:0-4493 GCA_965371275.1 uncultured bacterium
CGAGAACACGCACACGCTCGGCGCCCTGCCCGGGTTCCTGCTCGGCGCCACGATCAACGCCGTCGGGCTGCCGTTCGCCATCCCCTACTTCGCCGCCATCGACCAGATCCTGAAAGCCGATCTCGACGCCGGCGGCGCCGTCGCCGTGCTCGGCCTGTACAACCTGGCGTACGTGCTGCCGTTCGCGGCACTGGGGTTGTTGCGCTGGATCTACCGCGAGCAGGCTGCGGATCTGTTCGAGCGCATCAACGCCTGGATGGAAAAAGCCAGCGCCGTGATCATGCCGATCATGTTCTTCTTGATCGGCGCCGTACTGCTGGTGGATGCGGTGATGTACTTCGTCACCGGCACCCCGCTCATCAACATTGGGGATTAGGGCCTGTTGACACTTGCCAGGTCGCAGCGACCTGGCAAGTGTCAACAAGCCCTAGCGAGCTCGTACATCGATTTTCTCCAACCGCGCCGCCGCTCGAGGGGCCGACGACGCCCGTTGCGCCGGACACGGCGTCCCCGCGACACGGCACCCGGCACCACGTTACGATTACCGAGCTATGCAGCCCAAAAAACGCTCCAAGATCCTTCGCCTCGGCGCCAAGAAAAAACCCGATCTCAAGCGCTGCCTGGTGCCGGAAGGTCCGTTCATGATGGGCAGCCGGGGCGACACGTTCGACGAATCGCCGGCGCACCGCGTGTACGTGTCGGCGTTCGAGATGGCCCAAACGCCGGTGCTCAACCGCGACTACGGGCTGTTCCTGAAGGAAAACAAAGACGTCGATCCGCCGCAGTGGTGGGACGACCCGGATTTCAATGATCCGGGGCAACCGGTGGTGGGCGTGAACTGGCACGAGGCCAAGGAGTACTGCGCCTGGGTCGGCAAGAAGGGGGGCATGAACACGCGGCTGCCCACGGAGGCCGAGTTCGAGAAGGCGGCGCGTGCCGGGCTGCAGGGCATGGAATACCCCTGGGGCAACGACGTCGACAAGTCGAACTACAAGCTCACGGAAGGGCCACTCAAGGGCCCATACAGGCCCGCCGCCAATCCGGCCAACTCCTACGGGCTGTTCGATATGGTGAGCAACGTCTACCAGTGGTGCCTGGATCGGTACGATCCGATTTACTACGAGGAGTCCGAGGAGCGGAACCCGATGGGCTCAGGGCGCACCGGCCAGAGGGCGGCGCGCGGCGGTAGCTGGAATCGCGACAATCTGATGAACCGATGTGCGGCGCGCGGCAGCCTGGCGCCGTATTTCCGCACCAACGACTTCGGGTTTCGCTGGATAAACAGCTTCAAGGTGGATGTCTAGAAGTTAACTCCGCCAAGGTAGCCAAAGCGACGACGGCGGTGGAACGGTAGACGAGGTGTGGCTTCCGTACCGTTTTTCGCTTCTAGCCTGCGAACCATTCCGACCTTTCGCCCGTCTAACAGACAGGCGAGTTCGGCAGACACCCGCCCACAAACGATCCGGTCACGCGACGCTCACCGAAGATCTTCCGCCGAATTCCTTCGAACGCGGGGCGCGAAATTCATCATGGAGGCAATGCGCGATGTGGAATGACCTGGTTCAGGATGTTCGTTATACGCTGCGCTCGGCGCGGCAGCATGCCGGCTTTTTCACCACCGCCGTGCTCATCATCGGCTTGGGTGTAGGCGGCAGCACGGCGATCTTCAGCGTCGTCAATCCGATGCTGCTGCGCTCCCTGCCGTTCGAGGAACCCGATCGGCTGGTGTGGATCGCTCTTAACGACAGCGGCGGCCTCTCCTCGGTAACGTCGCGCACCTCGAACCTCACCGATTATCGGCGCCTGAATCGCTCGTTCGCGCAGATGAGCGGCTACTTCGCCTTTTTCGACTACATCGGTTACAACCTGACCGGCAACGGCGAGCCGGAACGCCTGGTGGGAGTTCCCGTGGCGCGCGACTTTCTCGAGATCCTCGGCGTGCAGCCCGAGATCGGTCGCAACTTCGTCGAGGAAGAGGTCATCTACCAGGCTACCGAAGCGATCATCTTGACGCACGGATTCTGGCAGCGGCGCTACGCCGGCGACCCGGCGGTGGTCGGCACGACGGTCACCATCAACGACGCGCCGAGCACGATCGTCGGTGTGCTGCCGGCATCGTTCGACTTTTCCACCTTCTTTTCGCCCGGCTCGCGCATCGATTTTCTGACGCCGTTCCCGATCAACGAGCAGTCCGATCGACAGGGCAACACGTTGGTGATCATCGGCCGTATGAAGCCGGGTGTGACCGTTGCCGATACCCAGGCCGAACTCGACCGGATGAACGAGCAACTCGCCGCCGCCGATCCCGAGCGCTGGGGCTTGGGTGGCGTCGCCGCAGATATGCAGGAGAAGATCACCGGCCGCTTCCGCAGCGGTATGCTGCTGCTGGCCGGCGCCGCCGCCCTGTTGATGGTGATCGTCTGCGCCAACCTCTCCAACCTCTTGCTCTCCCGCGCTGCCAATCGGCGCAAGGAAATCGCCGTGCGCGGTGCCATGGGTGCCGACCGCGGCCGACTCATGCGCCAGATGCTGACCGAGAGCATGGTGCTGTCGGTTGCAGGGGCGACGCTCGGCACGATTGTCGCCTACAGCATTACGCGCGTCGTGGCCGGCGCCAGCGCCATGAACGTACCGCTCCTGCAGAGCGTGACGATCGACGGCCCTGCCCTGGCGTTTTCTGTCCTTCTCGCCGTCTGCGCCGGCCTCCTGTTCGGCATCGTGCCGGCCATGCAGGCGTCGATGGGCAGCGAACACGCGACGCTCACCGATGCCAGTCGTGGCTCGAGCGTGGGTAAGGGAGGCGCTTGGTTGCGCGAATTCCTGGTCGTTTCGGAGGTTGCCCTGGCCTGTGTTCTGCTCATCGGCAGCGGCCTGTTGATGCGTAGCTTCTTTGCGGTGCTCCACGTCGATCTCGGCTTCGACGACTCAAGCGCGTTGGCGCTGCGCGTCGATACGTCGCGTCAGTTCGAGACGGGGGAGGAGAAGATCGCCTACTTCCAGAGCATCGTTAGCGCCGTCGGCGAAGTCGCCGGCATCGAGACGGTCGGCTTTTCCGACACGCTACCGCTGGGGCGAAACCGCGGCTGGAGCATCCGCGTGCAAGGTGTCGACTACGGTGACGATTGCTGCCCGGGGGCGTTACCTCGCCTGGTCGATCCCGGCTACCTGCAGACCATGCGCATCCCGTTGATCTCGGGCCGTTACTTCGGGCGCAGCGACACTCTCGAGTCTGAGCACGTGATCATCATCAACGAGACGGCGGCGCGAAACCTTTTCCCCGAAGAAGACGATCCGATCAACCGCATCATTCTCGTCAACGACGAGGAGTTCCGCCTCACCGGTATCGTTGCCGATGTGCGGCACAGCTCGCTCGAAGAGGAATCGGGCAACGAGATGTACATTCTCGTCACCCAGCAGCCCTTCTGGTGGGGGGCCGTCGAACTCGTTGCCCGCTCGCCTCTGCCGCCGGAGGCGCTTGTCGGCGGCGTTCGCGCGGCGGTCCGTGCAGTCGACCCGAATCTGCCGGTCAGTGATTTTCAAACCCTGAGTGAGATCGTCGATCGTGCCGTGTCGCCGCGCCGCTTCATCTTGCTGCTGATCCAAACCTTTGCAGTCACCGCCCTGGCGCTGGCCTCTCTCGGTATCTACGGCGTGTTGTCGTACTCGGTAAGCCAGCGCACCCAGGAGATGGGCATCCGCATGGCGCTCGGCGCCCAGGCGGCACAGATCCGCCGTCAAGTTGTTGCCCGCACCTTGGCGCTCGCCGCTGTCGGCGTCGTCATCGGCTGGATCGGGGCGTTCTCCCTGTCGCAGCTGATCGCCTCGTTGCTGTTCGGCGTTGAACCCACCGATCCGACAACCTTCGTCGGTGTGACGGTGCTGTTGCTGGCAATCGCCACTTTGGCCGGCTACTTTCCGGCGCGCCGCGCCTCGCGCATCGATCCTATGACGGTGCTGACGGGGTAGGCGCGGCGCCGTCTACGTCACTCTCGAGCGGCTGGTCAAAAAGGGCTATGCCGAGACGTGGATGGGCGGGGAGAGGGACCAGGCAAACGCAGTTCCACGATCAGGCCGCCCTCGGGATCGTTGGAGGCGGCAACCGTGCCGCCGTGCAGGCGCACGGCGCGCTCGGTGATCGCCAGGCCCAATCCCGTGCCGCCGCTCTCGCGATCGCGTGCGTCCTCGATGCGATAGAAGGGCTGAAAAACCTTATCGAGGTGCTCCTCCGCGATCCCGGGACCTTTGTCGCGCACGGTGATCACGGCTTCGTCGCCGGCCTGCGCCAGCGTCAGGTCGACGTCGGAACCGGCGGCCGTGTAGCGCACGGCGTTGCGAACGACATTCTCGACGGCGGACCGCAACAATTGCTCGGTTCCCGGCACCGTACAAGGCTCGGTGGCCGACAGATGCACGCTGCTGCCTCGACCTCGGGCCTCGAAATCGGCATCCGCAACCACGTCGGCGACCAAACGGGCAAGATCGACCGCTACCGG
>CBDUXW010000323.1:0-4483 GCA_965371275.1 uncultured bacterium
CTGACCGCCTGTACGCCATCGTCGAGGCCGGCGAGGGTGGTGTTTTCCGCTCCGACGACGGCGGCGAGACCTGGGCGCGCACCAACGACGAGCGCAAGATCCGGCAGCGCCACTTCTACTACAGTCGCATCTACGCCGACCCTTGGGACGCCGACACCGTCTACGCCCTCAACACCGGGCTCTACAAGTCGACAGATGGCGGCTACACGTTCGACATCACGATCCGTGCCCCGCACGGTGACCACCACGACCTGTGGATCGACCCGAACGACCCGCTGCGGATGATCAACGGCAACGACGGCGGCGGCAACGTGTCGGTCAACGGCGGCGCCACCTGGACCGAGCAGGACTACATCACGACGCAGTTCTACCACGTCACCACCACCAACGACGTTCCCTACCATGTGTGCGGCGCCCAGCAGGACAACTCGACGCTGTGCATGCCGTCGGACGGCTGGGGCAACATGCAGGCGCGCGGCCCCAACCACGGCTGGTACTACTCGGCCGGCGGCGGCGAGAGCGGCTACATCACCCAGCACCCCACCGACAACGACATCTTCTACGCCGGCTCACAGGGCGCCCTGCTGACCCGCTACAACCGTGCCAGCGGCCAGATCCGCGACATTCAGGTCTACCCCCGCTTCTTCTCGGGTGAGGCGGCAGAAGCCCTGCCCGAGCGCTGGCAGTGGACCTTCCCGATCGTCTTCTCGCCGCTCGACACGAGCATCATGTACACGTCCTCGCAGCACGTCTGGAAAACGAGCGACGACGGCCAGAGCTGGGAACGGATCAGCCCCGACCTGACACTCGCCGATCCCGACACGCTGGGGGTCAGCGGCGGGCTGCTCACCATGGACATGAACGGTCCGGAGATCTACGGCACGGTCTTCGCCCTGGCGCCATCGTTTCACGACGTCGATACGATCTGGGCCGGCTCCGACGACGGTCTCGTGCACATCACCCGCGACGCCGGCGCCAGCTGGCAGAACATCACGCCGCCCGACATGCCGAACTACACCCGCGTCTCGATCATCGATGCGTCGCGCCATGATCCCGGTACCGCCTATGTCGCCGGCAACCGCTATCAGGTCGACGATCGAGCTCCCTACGTCTGGCGCACCCACGACTACGGCGAGACCTGGACCAAGATCGTCGACGGCGTCGCCGCCGGCCACTTTGCGCGCGCCGTGCGCGAAGACCCGGTACGGCCGCACCTGCTCTACCTCGGCACCGAGCACGGTGCGTACATCTCGTTCGACGACGGCGACACCTGGAAGTCTTTGCAGCTCAATCTGCCCGACACGCCGATCCGTGATCTGGTCGTCAAGGATTCGGACGTGGTGCTCGGCACACACGGCCGCGGCTTCTGGATCCTCGACGACGTCGATCCGCTGCGCGAGTTGCAGGCCGATCCCAGCATCGTCGGCCAGGACCTTCACTTGTTCACGCCGCAACCGGCGACCCGCGGTATCACCAATGGGTTGGTCCAGTTCTGGCTGCAGGAGCCGGCCGAGGAGGTCGTTGTCGAGATCCTCGAGGCCGGCGGCAATGTGGTGGACCGCTTCGTCGGCGGCGCCTCGGTAGAGCCGCCGCCGCAAGACGCCGGCGGCTTCTTCCGCGCGCCGCCCACCGCACCGCCCACCGGCAATGCCGGCATCAACCGTTTCGAGTGGAATCTCCGCTACCCCGGCGCCACCAGCTTCGAGGGGATGATCATCTGGGGCGGCCGGCCGCAAATCGGTCCCAAGGCGCCGCCGGGCGACTATCAGGTGCGCCTTACCGCCGGCGGCCGGAGCCAGACCGCCGCGCTCGAGATCGTCATGGATCCGCGCTGGCAAGGCATCACGGTCGCCGACATGCAGGAGCAATTCGAGTTGGCGCGGCAGATCCGCGACCAGACCTCGACCGCCAACGAGGCGGTCATCATGATCCGCGAAGTGCGCCCCCAGATCCGGCAACGCCTCGAGCTGACCGGCGAAGCGGCAATTACCGCCGCCGGCGAGGACCTGGCCACCGCACTTTCCGCCGTCGAAGAGGCTCTCTACCAGGTACGCAACCAGAGCGGCCAGGACCCGCTTAACTTTCCCATCAAGCTCAACAACCGCCTCGCCTCGCTGCGCCGCAGCGTCGAGAACGGCGACGCCAAACCGACCGACGCCGCCTACGTCGTGTTCGAGGAGCTGTCGGCCGAGCTCGCCGGGCACCTCGGCGACCTCGACGACCTGTTGACCAACGCCCTCGGCAGGCTCAACGACATGCTTCGCCGGGAGGGGCTGGACCCGGTAGGTGTAGGAACGGCGGGACAGTAAGTAGGGCGCCACATCAAGGTGGCCGCTGTCGGCATCGCCTTCCGGGTTGTTTCTCACAAGACGACCGGCTTAGATGCAGGCGCCCCTATGAACGGACCGTTGACAACTCCCCGACGGGCGCCTCTGTTTCTTGTCGCCCTCGTCGCACTGATTCCGCTACTGGTGGCCAGCGCTTTCGCCGCCCGTGAGCCCGTCGACGGCAGCCTTGCCCGGCGAGGATCGCGGGCTGTTGACTCGCGGATGCCACAGGAAGCCCCCCAGCAGGTCGCGGAGTCCGGAACTGCCGAGATCCAGCGCGTCACCGTACACGGCAGAATTCTCGACCAGCGCGGGGACCCGGCCGCCGGCGTGTCGGTGCGCATCGCCAACGAGCTGCCGCACCGAGAGTCGTTCGAGGCCACCACCGACGTAAATGGGAGCTTCCGCCTCGAGGGGGTCGACCTCACCGAGGTCGTCACGCTGGCGCTGACATGGAACGATTTCCATGAGCCTGTGGCACCGTACGAGGTTCCCCGTGACGCCCTCGTGACGGGTGAGTTCGAGGTCGCCTTGAACGCGGTGCTCGTCACCGTGTCGGGCAGTGTCGTGGTAACCGGCGGCAGCGGCGACACCACCAGCGAGAGTCCGATGCCGGGGGCGCTCGTGGACGCGCTCGTCGGCAGCGATGAGATCTTTCTCGGCACCTCCGACGATGACGGGCGGTTCGAGGTGGGAGGGATGCCGCTGGCCACGTTCGGCGACCTGCGCCGCGGCCGCATTCGCGTGACCCTGCCCGACCTCGTGACGCTCGCCGGGCGTTTCGAGCCCGGCACCTCGATGACCCTGCAGATCGACCTGGAGAGCGGCCGAGGCGACGGCCCGATCGATGTCGGCACGCTACGGTTTCGCCGCCTCACCAATCCGGATTCGGAGGTCGAGCTCGGCGGGCGAGCGGTCGTTCGCGACAGTATCGAGCCGGAGCGCAGCGCCCTGATCGACGGGCTCGAGGTGCAGGAGGTGGTCGTGTGGATCAACGACGAGATCCGTGGCCCGATCACCGACTTCGAGCGCCAGGGCGAACGCTACACCGTGCGGCTGCCCGCACGGATGCAAGCGGCGGATGTCGTCGCGGTGGCAGTGCGCATCGACGGGCTGCTGACGGGTTTCTCAGGGTTTTCCACCGTCGACGGAGACGAACGATGAGGGCCGTCGGGCTGGTGCTCGGAGCTGTCGTTCTGTCGCTGGTTCCCGTAGCCGCCGTGGCGCCCGCTACCGATCAGTCGTCGAGTGCTCCGCCTGCCGTCTACCCCCCAACGGCGGCCGTCGGCGCACCAGCTCCTCCGGCCGCGGAGCCTCTCGCGCCACCCTCGCAGGCGTCCGGGGGGCCTGCCTCCGGCCCACTCAGGATCAGCTGTTTCGAGCGTGGCGAAGTCATCGTGCACGGTCCGCAGTTGTCGGAAGAGATGGGAATCACAGAGGGAAGGGCCGAAGGACTGACGGTGATTTCCTTCGACCTCAGAAAGTGGCTGAGCGACTACCCGTCGCGGAAAATCGATGAGAACAAGTTCAACGTGGGCGATCACGGAGCGGCGCTGCTGGAATTTGAAGCGAGTGTGGCCAACACAGGCATCAGCGGCGACGGGCAGTACCGAATCGTGCAGCGTGTTTACGTAAACGGCCGCTTACACTGCACCATCCTCCGCGGCGGGTTCCCTCCAGTTTTCACCTACCGATCGCAGCTTCATCTGTACGGCCGTGACACCGGGAGCGTCAACATCCAGGTCGAGGTCAAGATCCAGGGCAAGGTCGCTCGGTTTCCGACCGCTTACCGGACCGTGACCAGCACCCGCACCGACACGATGCGCGTCAACGTCGGCGAGCCATTGGAGTTCGGCGTTCGCCCGCTGGCGGATGTCACGCATGCATCGACCGCTGACGACACCGACGCGGACCGTACTTTCGCGGTTCTTCTGTCCCCCCAAGTGACGACAACAGAAGGTATACAGCGCATCGTAGGCCCGAACGCAGCGACGATGGAGCTGCGAGCGACGACGAGGACGCAGGCCAAGAGCGTGCTCACGACCCAGGGGACCATGTTGGACGGCGAACATGACTTCTTCCCCTCGGAGCTCCTGGGGACCAGGGAGCCTGACGACGAGTCAACACGCACCGTCGCCATCGCCTTCCGCGAGCAC
>CBDUXW010000324.1:0-4476 GCA_965371275.1 uncultured bacterium
CGGCTACAATACCCACGCGCCAGACCCATCACACTTTCACCACGGCCTGCTAGCCCTTGCGGGCCCTGAAGTTGATCCCGTGTGTACCGAACTTTGCGGCGCTGGACGCCTGCGGCGCGTCGTCGTAGACCTCAGCCTTCCAGGTGATCTCGAAGTCCTGAAAACCGGCGGCTGTGACCACCGCCTCGAGCTCTGCCTCCAGCAGAGCACCGGCGATTCAGCCGGTCCATAGGTCGATCTTCTGCTTGGCTTCGGCAGACACTTCCTTAAGGACCATGATGTCGCCGATCTGCAGCCGGCCGCCCGGCTTGAGCACGCGGAACCACTCGGCGAGCGCCGTCGGCTTGCGCGGCGTCAGGTTGAGCACACCGTTGGAAATCAACACGTCGGCCCAGGCGTCGGGAACGGGTAGCTCCTCCATGTAGCCTTCTTTGAACTCGACCTGGTCGAAGCCGGCCTGCGCCGCGGCGCCACGCGCCTTCTCGAGCATTGCCGGCGTCATGTCGACGCCGATCACCGAGCCCTCGGCACCGACCATCGTGGCGGCGATCAGGCTATCGATGCCGCCTCCGGAGCCCACATCGACCACGTGCTCGCCGGGCGACAACTCGCCCAGTGCGAACGGGTTGCCGGTACCGGCGAAGCACTCGATCGCCGCCTCGGGGATGCCCTCGAGCCACTCGTCGCGATAACCGACGATGCCGGCGAGCCGGCGGCCGGTGTGGAAGTGAAAGTCCTGGTTCGGATCCTCTGCTACGACCCTGTATTCGTCTTTGATGGCGTCGCGGACATCATCGACGTCGATGTCGATAACCGCCGCCGCCGGAAACGCTGCGTCGCTCGCCATTCTCTTCTCCTTCGCTGGTTCACACGTCGACGTCAGTCTCGTGTTTTCAAGCCCGGCACGCAACCGGCCTAGATTCGGCACGGTCGGCGCAGCCGATTTCTTTTCTGTATCATCCTGCGCTATGAGGGAGGCGACCATCGACACCCGGATCATCGACGTCGAGTATCTCGGCAAGCAGCAGTTCATCGCCTGCGCACTGCTGGAAGGCGACGGCCCGGCGATCATCGACCCGGGGCCGACGGTGTCGCTTGCCAAGCTCGAAGAGGGCCTGGGGCGAGCGGGGATGTCGATCGATGATCTCGAAACCGTTCTGCTGACCCACATTCACCTGGATCACGCCGGCGCCGTGGGCACGATCGTGAAGCGGAACCCGCGCATCAAGGTGTGCGTGCACGAGCGCGGCGCCCGCCACATGATCGACCCATCGCGCCTCTTGGCCAGCGCCGAACTGTTGTACGGCGATCAGATGGACGCCATGTGGGGCGAGTTTCTCGCCGTCCCCGAAGACAACGTGCTGGCGCTCTCCGGCGGCGAAACTCTGGAAGCGGCGGGCAGGCGCATCGAAGTCGCGTACACACCGGGGCACGCTTCGCACCACGTCAGCTACCTCGACACCTCTACCGGCACGGCGTTTGTCGGCGACACCGCCGGCATTCGCATCGCCAACATGCCCGTGGTGCAACCGGTCACGCCACCCCCCGACGTCGATCTCGACGGCTGGGAGGAGAGCCTCCGGAAAATCGAAGCCTGGATGCCCGAGCGCCTCTTCGTGACCCACTTCGGACCGGCGGAGGGTGTCGACGACCATCTGGCCGAGTTCCGCAGCGGCCTGCGCGATTGGGCTCAGCAGGTGCGCAACGACCTAGAGACCGGCGCCGACCAGGAAGCATCAATCGACGCGTTCACCGCCGGCGTGGTTGAGTGGCTCGAGGAACGCTTGCCACCCGACCGCGTGGCGCTGTATCAGCAAGGTGTCGCCCCTGAAATGTCGTGGCTCGGGTTGGCGCGCTACTGGCGAAAAAAATGGGAGGCAGACTCATGAGGGACCGGAAAGAACGTGCTTCTTTGGAAAAATCGGGACGCTTTCGCGTGCCGGCACCGCCACGGCGCGTCGCATGGTGCACCCTCGCAGCCGTGCTGCTGACCGCCGGTGCCTGCGGCGGCGGTGCCGAAAGCGACCCGAGCGCCGAACCTCAGGCGCCGGTGGCCGCCTCGACAGAGGCCGCCCGCGCCGCGCGCGTCGCCCGGACGCGCCCCGGTGTGTCCGGCCCGGAAGATCCCTCGACGCCGCGCTTCAACAAGTTCCACAGCGCCGACGAAGCCAACGCTTCGCTCGCCGCCTGGGCGCAAGAATTCCCGTCGCTCACCGAGCTCTACTCGATCGGCAATACACTGCGCGGCAGCCCGCTCATGGTGTTGGAGATCACCAACAAGGACACCGGCCAAGCCGCCGACAAGCCCGGCTACTACTACGACGGCAACATCCACGCCGGCGAGCTCACCGGCGGCGAGGTAGCCCTGCATTTCGCCTGGTACCTGCTGAGCAACTACGGGAGTGACGAGCGGGTCACCCGCCTGGTGGACACGCGAGCCATCTACATACGGCCCAAGTTCAATCCCGACGGCGCCGACATCGCGTTGATCACGGCGCAGACGCTGCGCAGTACGCCGCGGCCTTACGACAACGACCTCGACGGCCTCAACGACGAGGACCCGCCCAACGACCTGGACAAGGACGGTCACATCACGCAGATGCGCGTGCCGAACCCCGACGGCGCCTGGTACATCAGCCCCGACGACCCACGTCTCATGTTGCGGGCGCCCGGTCGCGGTACAGGCGGCGGTCGCGGCGGTCGCGGCGGCGGGCGCGGTGGGGCGCAGGGCCCGACGCCACCGGCGGGCACGCAGTTCTACGACGTCATGGGCGAGGGTGTCGACGACGACAACGACGGCCGCCTCAACGAAGACGGCGTCGGCGGCATCGACATGAACCGCAACTTCCCGCGCAACTGGGGGTTGGAGTTCGAGCAAAGGGGGGCCGGGCCCTATCCCCTGTCTGAGCCCGAAACCGCCGCTACGATCGCCTTTCTCAATTCGCACCGAAACATCACCGGCATCTTCCACGGCCACACCTCCGGCGGCTTCGCGTTCCGACTGCCCTCGACCACCGCCTGGGACAACTTCCCGACTGCCGACCAAAATCTGATCATGGAACAGTCGGCCGAGTACGAAGGGACCACCGAGCAACCGGCGCGAGCGAGTTACACGAATCCGGAGCTCCACCGCCACGGCACGCTGATCTCGTGGGGCTACTGGGACTTCGGCGTGATCGGTTTCGTGCCCGAGTTCTGGGGCGGCTTCGGTCGCGACTACGACGAGAACGGCACGATCACCCAGCTCGAGCGGCTGCGCTTCCACGACGAGGAGCTCGAATACTCCTATTTCACCGACTGGGCGCCCTTCGCGCATCCGGAGTACGGCCCGGTCGAGATCGGCGGCTGGCACTCCAAGTTCACCACGCAGAACCCGCCGGTCGAGCTATTGCAGCAGGAGGTCGAGCTGTACGTACCCTGGATGCTGTGGCTGGCCGAGATCGCGCCCCAGATTGAAATCACCGAGGTCACGGTGACGAGCGAGGGCGATAACACCTTCCGGGTGCGGGTCGACGTCGAGAACGTCAGCTACCTGCCCACCAACATCACGCAGCGCGCCCTGGAAACCGAAGTCGCGGTGCCGGTACGAGCCATCGCCGTGCTCACCAACGCCGAATTCGTCGAGGGCAACGGCCGCATCGACGTCGGCCACCTCAAGGGCGGCCGCGACGGCGGCGGTCCGGGCGCCCCGACAACGACCACCGGCAGCGCCGAGTTCGTCGTCCGCACCATCGGCAACCCGCCGAGCATGAGCCTCGAGGTGGTCTCGGAGCGCGGCGGCACGAAGCGACGGGTGATACCACTCAGGTAACCGCCGCTGGTCGACCGGCTGAGCGCATCGCGCCGCCGTCGCGGCCGCGTTCGATGAGCCCCGCCGGCCATCCGCGCCGGCGTTTATTCCACGCCGCCACCCTCTCCTGAAGCGGCCGACTCGGGCGCTGCCGCGGCGTCGCCGTCTTCGGTATACAGCGCGGCGCCGGCCACGCCGCCGGCGACCACCACCACCAATGTCCCGATCATGAACGGCAAGTATGCCCCGAAGGACAACAGGCCGGATGCGGAGTTGCCGATCGCCGGCACGAGCTCGGCCAGCGTAAAGGCCAAGACGCCCGCCTTGATGGCGGTGCCCATTCCGGCGCCGAAACGGGGCCGAAAGCCCACGTAGATCTTGATCGTCGCCATGCCGATGATGAATCCGATCAGCCAATACATGCCGATCTGCCCACCCGTCGGCTCGCCGCTGGCGCCCATGGATTCCAGTATTGCCGCTGATTGATCAGCGAACAGGAACACGTGAATGATTGTCTGGCCGACGTTGATGACGAGGCCGGCGACGACCCCCCCAACGACCATCTTGCCGATGTTGATTCCAGCCATCGGACTCCCCTCGGTTCAGAGTCAGGGCACGAGCAGGTGGTCCGGGTTCCGCAGACATTTCGCTCGAACCCCATAGCCGCGCGCCCGCCGCCGCGCGAT
>CBDUXW010000325.1:0-4470 GCA_965371275.1 uncultured bacterium
GGAGGCGTCCCCATCGAGTTCGCGCCACGCCTCGATGAACACCCGTTCGCCACCGAGAGCTGGCGTACCGGTTTCGGCGACGTTCGCATCGGGGCGAAGTATCGCCTCGCCAGCGGCGCCAACGGTTACGACGGCCTGGCGATCATCGGTGAGATCAAGCTGCCCACATCGGATACCGATTCCGGGATCGGCACCGGTAAGGTCGACGCCAGCATCGGCTTCGTAGCCAGCGCCGAGGCCGGCGAGATGCTCGGCATCTCGAGTTACTTCGGCGGCACGTTCCGCGCCTCTCCCGATGAGTTCGACCTCGGCAACGAGTTCAACTACGGCTTCGGCCTGCAGGTCCCGACGCGCATGATCGCGTCGGTGATTTTCGAGGCCACCGGCGTGTTGCGCTCTGATTCCGATCCTATCCCCGGATTGGTCGGTGGCGGCGTCGTGGCCGGCGACGACCCCGTGTTCCTTCGGGCGGGCCTCCGCGTGTCGGCCCCGAGGGGTGTCGCTTTGGACCTCGCCTACGTCTACAACGTCAACTTCGAAGTTCCCGACGGATTCACCGTCGACGGCATCACCAAGGATGGCTGGCTCGCCAAGCTGTCGTACACCAACGACCGCACGGAGCCGGTGATCTTCACGGGCGCCGCGCCGATGCCTTTGCCGCCGGTCAACCGGCCGCCCACCATTACCTGCCGCGCTGAGCGCACCAACGTCCGCGTCGGCGAGAGCGTGCGGCTGTTCGCCACGGTCAACGACCCGGACGGCGACGACATTACGGTGATGTGGGACACGCAGGCCGGCTCGATCACGCCGCGCGAGGGCGAAACGGTCACCTGGAGCAGTCAGGGAGTCCGCCCGGGCAGAGGTCCGATAGTCGCGCGCGCTTCGGATGGTTACGGCGGCACCGCCGACTGCGAGTTGACGCTGTCGGTTTCGGCACCGCCCCCGCCGCCGGAGGATCGCGTGTTGACCTTCAGTTGCTCCGAGTTCCCGTCCGGCAACACGCGCATCGACAACCGCTGCAAGGCGATTCTCGACGATGTGGCGCTGCAGTTGCGCCAGAACCCGCGCGCTACGGCAGTGATCACAGGACACAGTGACTCGACCGGTTCCGACGAAGTCAACAACACCATGTCGTTGGAGCGCGCCGACAACGCCGAGACCTACCTCGTCGATACACACGGCATCAACGCGTCGCGCATGGACACGGACACGGCCGGCTCGAGCGAACCGATCGCCGACAACACGACGACCGAGGGTCGGCTGCAGAACCGCCGTATCGTGGTCGTTGTGACGATTCCGGCGCAGTAACCCCTCATGGGGCTGCGGTTACTCCGGAAGATTCCGGTGGTGACGGCTGCGGTGCTCCTGGCGAGCACCGCGGCCGTCTCACCCATTGCGAGCGCGCAGCAGCAGGACATCGGCCTGCTCGACGTCGCCCGCGACATGCTCGCGTCCAAAGTCGGAACGAGCCTCGGCCCACCGGGCGGCGAAGTGCGCTCCTTGGTGATGGCTCCCGGCGACACCGACCGTCTCTATCTGGGAACCGTCGACGGCCACCTCTACTATTCCACCGACGGCGGCGATTCCTGGACGCCTTCGTCCGCCGACCTGCCGAATGACGCCGCGATCGACAACCTGGCGGTTCACCCGCACGACGACGACGTCGTGTTCGCGGCCTACTACCGGGGTGCGGGCACCGGGGGATTGGTTCGATCCATCGACGGCGGGCGTAGTTGGACGCCGCTGCCGGTGCCGGGAAATCCGTCTCTACGAGCGCTGTCGATCTCTCCCTCGAATCCCGAAACCGTGTACGTCGGCGGCTTGGGAGGCGTGTGGCGCAGCGACGACGCCGGCGCCGATTGGACCTTCATCGGCGACGAGCGCAAGCCGTTTCAATTCGTCGAGTCACTGGCCGTCGACCCGCGTGATCCGGATCGCGTGTACGCCGGCACCTGGCGCCAGGCCTACCGCACGCTCGACGGCGGCGGAAGCTGGCAGCGCATCCACCAAGGCATGGCCATCGATCGCGACGTGTTCTCCGTCACCATCGACCCGCGCAACCCTGATGCCCTGCTCGTCGGCACCTGTAACTTCATCTACGTCTCCGATACGGGCGGCAACGATTGGAAGGAGCTCAGGAGGGGCTTGGCCCGCGACCACAATCGCGTGCACGTGGTGGCCCATGATCCGGCCAATCCCAACGTGCTGTACGCCGGCACTCGCGGCGCCCTGTATCGCTCCGAAGACGCCGGGGCGTCCTTCCAAATCGCTCTCGCCGGCGTGTCGGTAAGCGCCATCCAAGTGGCGCCGATGGGGCTGCCCGTGTATGTCGGCACCGAGGAGCGTGGCGTCATGGTGAGTCGTGACGGCATCACGTTCACCGAGCACAACAACGGACTGTACGCCAGCCGCGTGGTCGCCTTCGATGCCCTCCCCGGAGCGCCGCGCGTGCTGTTCGCGGCGCGGTCGGAGGGCCCGACGCAGGACACGCTGTACATTTCCACCGACATCGGCGCATCGTGGAAACCCTTCGGGTTCGGACCGCCGCTCGGGAGAATCCACCTTGTGCGGGCGCAGATGACGCCGGTGAATCGGGTTCTCGTGGCGGCGCAGCGCGGTTTTTGGAGCATCTCCCCGGCCGGCAAGTGGACGCCGGCGGACCCGCCACCGGGAACCTTGCACGCCATGGAGATCGCCCACGACGCCGGCGGTCGGGTTGTCGCGGCGACGTCGCGCGGCTTGTATTACGCCGATCCACACGACCTCGGCAAAACCGATCGGCGCTCGAGTGCCTTCGGCGCCGAAGCGCAGCAGATCTGGATCCCGCTTATCGACGCCGGTCCGATAACGTCGCTGTCGGTCGAAGGCACACGATTTCTGGCTCTTGGGCCGGGGCGCGCCATCAGTGGATCGCTGGCCTCCGACGGCGACGGCTCCAACGGCGCGGGCGGCGGCGCCGTGGAGACGCTCACACCTCGAGGACTGCCCGAACATATCGCCGCCGTAACCATCGATCGGACCGACCCGAACCTGGCGTACGCGGTGGCCGGCCACAGCGTGTTTCGCACCACCGACGGCGGCACGGTGTGGGAGGAGCTGGAGCTACCCTGGCCGGCCGCCGATCTGCGCGCCGTGGCGATGGATCCGGCACATGTTGATCAAGTGTTGGCGCTCGACTTCCGGGGCGCGCTCTACCGGGGCCACGGCGGTGGCCGCCATTGGTTGATTCTGGACTCCGATCCGGGTCTGGCGCGGGCATGGAAACTGCGCGTCAGCGCCCAAGCGCCCGGGCTGGCGCTGATTGCTACACAGGGGCAGGGATTGCGGGTCGTCGCCTTGGATCCGCTCGAAAAAGCGGTACAGTAATAACCAGTAACGTACGGACCCCGCGGGGACCTCGCGCGGGTCAGGAGGAAACGATGAAAGCACGTTCCATTTGCGCGGTAATCATGGTTCTGGCGATCGGCACGCTGGTCACCGGCGAGGCTCTCGCCCAGAAGGAAGTCAGCGTTCAGAACCCGAGCTTTGCATGGGCCGGTAAGTCCGGCGAGAGCGCCAACTACCGCTGGTCGGCCACGGTCGACAACCCGAGCGGGCGGGAGCTTAACGTGCGCGTTGCGGTCGAGTTGCTCGACGTCGACGGCAATGTCGTCGGCCGTGACACGGCCGACGTGATGCTGCCCAAGATGGATCGGGCGTCCATCGAGCAAACCGCCAGCATCGCCGTTGCAACGGCAAAAACTGCAACTCAGTATCGGGTCGTTCTTACCGAGCTCGAGTAGCAACGCGAGTGCTCGCGGCGGGGAACTAATCAATGCGCGATCGTATGTGGGTGCTCCTCATCGCCTCCGCCGTGTTGGTGGCGGACCAGGTCACCAAGTGGATGGTGGTAGCGAGGATCCCTTTCCAGTCGCGCATCGAGATCATTGACAACTTCTTAGCGCTGAACCACGTTCGCAACCGGGGCGCGGCATTCGGGTTGTTCGCCGACGCTCCCTCGGACCTGGTCCGTGTGGGGCTGATCGCCGTATCGTTGCTCGCGGTGGCATTGATCTGGGGATATGCCCGGGAGGGCTGGCATCAACCGCGTATCGTGCTCGCGTTCGGGCTCATTCTCGGTGGCGCCGTCGGCAACCTGGTCGACCGCCTGCATCTCTACTACGTTGTCGACTTCATCGACGTGCACTGGGGGCAGTGGCACTGGCCTTCGTTCAACGTCGCCGATGCGGCCATCACGGTCGGTGCCGTAACTCTGTTTATCGCCATGGCTCATGACAGCGGCGGCGAGGAAGAGCCGTCGGCGACCGCAAGCGATGATGACAACTTGACCGTTGGCGGCGAGCTCGCCGCCAAGAACA
This sequence comes from uncultured bacterium, assembly GCA_965371275.1. GTDB lineage: Bacteria > Acidobacteriota > UBA890 > UBA890 > UBA890 > CBDCBL01. The sequence goes on from CBDUXW010000325.1 coordinate 4,359, forward strand.
CGCCAACCGAGGATCCGGCGGGACTGCATTAGCCCGCCTCACGGGGCGTCGCGCACGCCTCACTGCAGCAAGGCACCCAATCGATGTTTCCAACTCTCTTCGAGCTACCCCT
>CBDUXW010000326.1:0-4467 GCA_965371275.1 uncultured bacterium
TACTCGACCGTCAGCCAGCTCGGCTACATGGTCATGGCCTGCGGTGTCGGCGCCTTCTCGGCCGGCGTGTTTCACCTGCTGACGCACGGCTTCTTCAAGGCGCTCCTGTTCCTTGGTGCCGGCTCGGTGATGCACGCGCTGCACAACGAGCTCGACATGTGGAAAATGGGCAACGTGAAGAAATACATGCCCGCCACCCACTGGACGTTCCTGATCGGCTGCTTGGCGATTGCCGGAGTTCCGGGTCTTGCCGGCTTCTTTTCCAAAGACGAGATCCTCTGGTACGCCTGGTCGGGACCTTACGGCCACCCGCTGTTGTGGGCCGTCGGCACCCTGGTCGCCGGCATGACCGCCTTCTACATGTTCCGCATGTACTTCGTCGTGTTTCAGGGCGCGTCGCGTATGGATCCGGACGTCGAAGCGCATGCCCACGAGAGCCCCAAGGCCATGGCCGTGCCGCTGATGATTCTGGCCGCTTTGTCGGTCGTCGGCGGGTACATGGGTATTCCGGCGGTGCTGCGCGTCGGCCCGCTAGCGGCGCTCCACAGCCGCTTCAGCATCTTTGATTGGCTACACCCGTCGCTGGAAGGTGAACAAGCGCACACCGCGGTCGCCGCTGTGAGCGATTCGTTTCTCGCCTCGATCCAGCCCGCCGTGGGCCTGCTGCAGGAAGCCGAGCACGCCGCCGAGGCAAGCGCCGGTCTCGAGCTCGGCTTGATGCTGACCTCGGTTGCCGTCGCCATGGCCGGCATCGGCTTTGCCTACCTGATTTACATCAAGGAGCCGCAGCGCGCCGAGGCGATGCGCGCACGCTTCTCCGGCGCCTACCGACTGCTGTGGAACAAGTACTGGGTCGATGAGCTGTACGACGCCCTCTTCGTGAACCGCACCAAGGACGCCGGCGATGCCCTGTGGGTCATCGACGACGCCCTGGTCGATGGAATTGTCAACGGCGCCGCCGACGCCACGCGCCGCAGCGCCAGCGCCGGCGTGTCGTTCGACGACATGGTGGTCGACGGCTCGGTCAACGCCGTCGCCGATGAACTCGGCCGCATGTCGCGCCTACTCCGCGCCTGGCAAACCGGCTATGTACAGAACTACGCACTCATACTCGCGCTCGGGATCTTCGTCCTGGTGAGCGCGTATTTGATTTTCGTCCTTTAGGAGCCCGGGCCGATGAACATTTCGATGCTCACGGTAGTTGTTTTCCTGCCCTTCGTGGGGGCACTCGCGATCGCGTTGCTCGTCAACAAGACGAACGAGAACGCCATCAAGTGGATCGCCAACGGCGTCGCCCTGGTCGATTTCCTGCTGTCGCTGATGCTGTTGCGTGGTTTCGACGCCACTACGGCCCAACTCCAACACGTCACCCAGGCTTCCTGGATCCCGCAGCTCGGCGTCGAGTACTTCATTGGAATCGACGGCATCTCGCTGCTACTGGTAATCCTGACCACGGGGCTGGGCTTCATCTCGGTGCTGTCGTCGTGGACCTACATCGAGAAGCGACTCAAGGAATACTACGTGGCGCTGCTGGTGCTGCAGACCGGCATCCTCGGCGTCTTCGTATCGTTCGACTTCTTCCTGTTTTACGTGTTCTGGGAAGTGATGCTGGTGCCGATGTACTTCCTGATCGGCATCTGGGGCGGCGCCAACCGCCTCTACGCGGCGATCAAGTTCTTCCTGTACACGCTGTTCGGTTCGGTGCTGATGCTGCTGGGCATCATCGCGCTGTACGTCTGGCACCACGCGGTTACCGGCGTCTACACGTTCAACATACTCGAGTTCTACAAGCTCGAACTGACAGCTGATTTCCAGTGGTGGGTCTTCCTCGCCTTCTTCCTCGGCTTCGCCATCAAGGTGCCGATGTTTCCGTTTCACACCTGGCTGCCGGATGCTCACGTTCAGGCACCGACCGCCGGATCCGTCATCCTTGCCGGCGTGCTCTTGAAGATGGGCACCTACGGCTTCGTGCGCATCTCCCTGCCGATCCTGCCCGACGCCACACGCCAGTTCGTGCCGATGATCGTGGTGCTGTCGATCATCGCCATCATCTACGGCGGCTTGGTGGCACTCATGCAAAAGGACTGGAAGAGCCTCGTCGCCTATTCGTCGGTGTCGCACATGGGCTTCATCACCCTCGGCATCTTCATGCTCAACCCACTCGGGTTGCAGGGCGGCATCTTCCAGATGCTCGCCCACGGCGTCGCCACCGGCGGACTCTTCCTTGTCGTCGGTCTCATCTACGAACGCATGCACACGCGTGAAATCGCACGCTTCTCGGGCCTCGCCCAGGTGATGCCCGTGTACGCCACGCTGTTCGCCATCATCGCCTTCGCTTCGCTCGGCATGCCGACGCTCAATGGTTTCATCGGCGAGTTCCTGGTGCTCGCCGGCGCCTTCCAAGAAAACCCCCAATACGCCTACTTCGCAGTGTGGGGCGTCGTTCTGGCAGCCGCCTACCTGCTGTGGTTGTTCCAGCGCGTCATGCTCGGCGAGGTGAAGGACGACCAGATCGCCGGCCTCAAGGACCTCAATCTGCGTGAAACGGCGACGCTCTTGCCGCTGGTCATCATGGCGATCGTCATGGGTGTGTACCCGAAGCCGTTCCTCGACTTGATCGAAGCGCCCGTGAACGCCATCGTCGAGCGGGTGAATCCCGGCTACTTCGAGGGCACCGGCGTGACGCCGCCGCCACTGCCGTCGACGCCGACGGCGAGCGCCGCGATCGAGATCACGGAGAACGGCGTCTTGCCGGCGGCCGAGCTCGAACCGTTGCCGACCGCGGAGAATGCGGCCGACGAAACGCCGACGAACGAGCTCTCCGATCCGCCGTCCGAGGCGAACGATGTCGCCGATCCGCAGACCGGGGCGGACGCAACGAGCGGGATGGAGAGCTAGTACATGTTCGACAGTATTCCCATCGCCGCCGCCGACCTCTGGGCCTTTGGTCCCGAGATCATCATCACGATCGCCGCGTCGGTCGTGCTGCTGTGGGGCGCCTTCGATCGGCCTCGCGCGCGCCCCACCCAGTTCGCCTGGCTGACACTGGGTTCGATTGTCGCGGCGCTGGTCCTCGTCCTGCGGCAAACCCCGACCGACGAAACGTTCTTCTCCGGGTTGCTCGGGATGGACGCCTTCGGCGCCTTCTTTTCGGCGCTGTTTCTGATCACCGCCGCGCTCACGGTCGCCGCGTCGATTCGCTTTCTCGACGACCACGACGCGCATCATCCGGAGTACTACTTCTTCCTGCTGACGGCTCTCCTCGGCATGATGGTGATGTCACGCGCCACCGATTTCGTGTCGTTGTTCGTGGGCTTGGAGCTGCAGGCGCTGTCCGTGTACACGCTCGTCGGCTACTTCAAGAGCGATCGCAAGTCCAACGAGGCCGGCATCAAGTACTTCATCCTCGGCGCCCTGTCGTCGGCCGTATTCCTGTACGCCATCTCGCTGCTCTACGCCGTAGCGGGCACGACCAACCTGGCCGGCATCGGTGCGGCGATCGCGGCCACCGGCCTCGACAACAAACTCACGGTTGCCGCCTTGGTGCTGATGGCCGGCGCCCTCGGCTTCAAGATCGCCGCCGTTCCTTTCCACGTATGGGCGCCCGACACATACTCCGGCGGCCCCACGACCGTATCTCTGTACATCACCGTCGCCTCCAAGGCCGCGGCCTTCGCCGTTCTGATGCGCATTTTCATCGTCGCCCTCGGGCCGCTGTGGGAATCGTGGGCCATTCTGTTGGCGGTACTGGCAACCCTGACGATGTTCGTCGGCAACATCGCGGCTCTGACCCAGACGAACATCAAGCGCATGCTCGCCTACTCCAGCATCGCGCACGCCGGCAACGCCTTGATCGGCGTGGTGGCTGCGGCCAACCCCGACCCCGAGCTGCGTTCGTTCGCCATCGCCGCGACGCTTTTCTACCTGCTCGCCTACACCTTCATGAACGCCGGCGCCTGGGCCGTCGTCTTGGTGCTGCGCCGCCAGGGGCTGGCCGGCGAGAACCTCGAAGATTTCGCCGGGTTGGCGACACGATCTTATGGGGCGTTCCTCGCCATGCTGGTCTTCGTGCTGTCTCTGGGCGGCATTCCGCCGCTCGCCGGCTTCCTCGGCAAGTGGTACGTATTTGCCGCGGCCATCCAGTCGGGCTGGGCGTGGCTGGCAGTCGTCGGCGCCGTGAACACGGCAATCTCGATCTTCTACTACATGCGCATCGTCGTGGTCATGGCGATCAAGGAAGCCCCGGACGACACCGAGATCGTCCAATCGATGTCGCTCACGGCTACCCTGGTGGCCGCCACGGTCATGACGATCTTGGTCGGCATGTGGGCGTCGCCGTTCCTCGACTGGGCCCGCAACGCCTCATCGCTGCTGCAATAGAGCTCCAGCAGGCCGTGGTGAAAGTGTGATGGGTCTGGTTGAGGCGAGGAGAGGGCAGATGCAAGGCGCTGTGACGACGGCGATGCG
>CBDUXW010000327.1:0-4458 GCA_965371275.1 uncultured bacterium
GGAAGAAGAGGAGGTCCGCGACGAACGCTACACGGACATCGACGACCTGCTGCGCGAAGACGACCCGAGAGCGCGGGCCCGACAGCCGTCGCCTGACGTCTTTCCCCGCATCGTCATGCGCTTTGCACCTAGCGCCGACGACCTGCTGGTCTCCGGCATGATGAACGACGGCGGCGACTTGGCCGATCGACCGGCGATCATCGACGTTCCTGTCGGCGACGGCCACGTGGTGATGTACACGATCAACCCGATGTGGCGGCATCAGACCTTCGGCCAGGCGGCGCTCGTGCTCAACGCGATCATGCATCATGATGCGCTCGATGCCGGTCGGGACCGGATGTCCCAGCTCACGGAAGAGGGACAGCACTGATGGTCAAGTTGTACACCAGCAACCACTGAATGCCCTGCGATCAAGCGAAGGAGTTCCTTCGCCGGCATGACATCGCATTCGAAGAGATCCGCATCGAAAATTTCGACGATCCAATGGCTGAGCTGCGTGCGGTGACCGGCGGCCCGGCTGCAACCCCGACCATCGTCGTCAACGGTGAGGTGATCGTCGGCTTCGACGGTGATTGTCTGCGTGAGCAACTGGGAATCGACTAGCAGGCGGCGGGCACATCACGCTTTCACCGCGGCCTCAAAGCGGGGCGCCGCGACGCTCTCGGAAAGTCTTCCGCGCAACGCCGGTGCGCTCACTGGCTGAAACCAAATCGCCCCGCGGTGCGAACTAGTACTGTCCCGACCGAGGACACAACCTGTAGGATTTCCGCGGGCGTCCGCTTGCACTCCACGAAACAAGGATTCTGAGATGTTCCGACGACCACTTTCGATCGCCGCGTTTGCCCTGCTGGCGCCGGGCCTGATTTTTGTCGCGGCTGCGTGCCAAGGGGACGCTCCCGTTCCCACCGCCGCCCAGGGGACCGACATCTCGGCACCGGACACGGCTTCCGCCACTGCTGCGGCCCGCGCAACAGCCACCACGGACACGACGGACGCGCAAATGACCTCGGGTAAGAATGAGGGTGGCAGCGCCGGGGCACCCCTGTCCCGCAAGACCTGGGCAGAGCTCGGCGTCGACATCCCGCTCTACGACCCGTGGGCGCGCGTCCTCGAAAACTACGTCGATGAAGAAGGCTTGGTCGACTATGAGGGCCTCAGCGGACCCGGCCGCGCCGACCTGCAAGCATTCATCGAAGCCATCGGCAACGTCGACCCCGACAGCATGGCGAGTGACCACGAGAAGATGGCCTTCTGGATGAACGCCTACAACGCGGTCGTCGTGTGGCAGGCCGTCGAGCATTACCCGCTCGACAGCGTTCGCGATCTGGATCGGCTGTTCGGACTGCTGGCCGACTTCTTCAAACAGGAATACCGCGTCGCCGGACAAGACCGCGCGCTCGACAACATCGAGCACGACATTCTCCGCGGCGAATTCCCCGACGCCCGGATTCATTGGACTCTCGTGTGCGGCGCCTTCGGGTGCCCACGCCTGTTGCGCCGGCCCTACGTCGCCGACGACCTCGACCCGCTGATGACCGAGCTGTCGTTCGAGTTCTTGAGCGACCCGCGCGCCGTGCAGATCGATCGCGAGGGCAACACCCTGTACCTGTCCAACTACTTCAACTGGTACGGCGACGATTTCGAAGCGGAGAAGGGCGACGTCGTCGATTGGGCCCTACAGTACGCCCCTGCAGACAAGGCCGCCTGGATCCGCGACAACCGCGACTCGCTACGCGTTCGCTTTCTGGACTACGACTGGACGCTCAACGATCAGGCCAAGGGCCCGCGCAGCGCGCGGCCGATCGAACGCTGAGGCCGAGCCCGCTGCAGCAAGCCCCTGACGGGCCAGGTTGCGGCGTTGAGTGCCCGGTAACCAGCTCAGTCGCTGTTGCTCAACCGCCCGCCCTCGAATTCGTCGAGCTGCTGCCGTAACTCCTCGCTGATCGGCTGCGTCGTGCGGTTGTCGTAGTCGAACATCACCTGTACGGAGACGCCGCGAGCAATCGGTACGCCATCGTCGGCGCGGACGAGCTCGTACTCGAGGGTGAACGACTTGGTGCCGAACTTGCCGATGCGGACGCCGAGCATCAGATGCTCGCCGGCCTTGGCCTCGGCCACAAAATCGACCTCGGCGCGCGCCAGGATGAAAGGCATGTTCTCGAGCGACGGGTCGCCGGTGAATTCGATCCAGTACTCCATACGTCCCGCTTCGAAGTACTCGAGATATACGGCGTTGTTGACGTGCCCGAGCAAGTCCGTGTCGCAAAAGCGCGGGCGTATCGGCAACTTGGTGGTGTAGTCGTCGAGCATGGTCGTGGACACGCAGGGGGCTGTTAACACGGCACCGTTCGGGCGCCGCAGCGCCGACGGCCGGTCAGTACTCCGAAGGGTACAGCATGCGGATCCAACGGTCCTGATGGGTGCGCGGGTGTGGGTCGAGCAAGACCTTGATAACCCGCCCTTCGTCATCGACCCAGAACTTGCGCATCGAGCCGCTGGCCTCGACCCTCCACGCGTTTACCTTGCGCGCGCCCATCTCGACGCCTTCTTCGTACGCCTCGAACTCGACGGTCATCTTGTCGAAGTAGCGCGAGACGTTGCGTAGCGTGTCACGTTCGCGCTGCACGAATCCGCTCATGTCCATCAGCCCGGACGGCGTCGTGCCCACGCCCGCGGGCTTGAAGAACAGGAATTCACGCTTGTTTACCTGCTCTTCCCACAGGACCGGAATCACGACGCTCAGCAGCCCCGGGTTGGCGAACGCGATGTCACCCTCGGCGCAGCGCCGCGGGCTGCCGATGGACGCCGGCTGGCCCATGCAGTTCAGGCCCGAGGGCAAGAACGCGTACAGGCCCGTGCGGCCCTCGAGATCGAGATCGCGGTTCTTGGCGACGCCGATCGGGAAGTTCCACTCGCGACCCTCGATGCGCACGACCTTGGTGTAGCGTTCGCCGTCGAACTCGAAGACCGTGGTCCGCGTGTCGCTCTCCGTGCGCCGTTCGCCGGCGACTTCGTGCTGTTCGCTCATCACCACCCGCAGCGGGAACCCGAAAGCGTTGAGCGTGAGGACGGCCTCGACGCGGATCGTCTGCAGACGCCCGGAGGGGCCGCCGAACATGTCCTGAATCAGCTCGCTGCGCTCGTGCTCGAGCTTGAAGATGAACCGCAGGTCCTCGCCTTCACCAACGACGTCGTCGAAGCGGATGCGCCACATGCCGCCCTCCCCGGGGCGCAGCGCCTCGTCGGGCTCGAGGATGTAGCGGCGCTCCTCCCCGAGCTGATACCCGAACGCCTCGCTCGACTGCGCCTTCGCCGCCGTTGCGGCCGGCAGCGTGGCGCCACCGGCAACCAACGACCAGGCAGCCAGAATCAGGATCGACGTCGGGCGGGCGACAAGCATGACGTGCTGCTCAATACTCCGACGGAAAGAGCATCCGGATGTGGCGGTCGTTCCGCGTCCATGGGTCGGGATCAATATCGATGCGAACCACCTGGCCGAACTCGTTGACGTAGGCGGCGCGAATCGGCCCGCTGATGTCGAGACGTCGCACGTTGAGCGTCCGGCCGCCGATCGCCAGCTGCATCGACTCACCGACACGCACGGTGTTCTTGTCGTAGTAGCGGCGCAAGCTGGCCGGCCGGTCGCGCTGTAGCTTGACCCATTCAGCATCCGGAAAGCGCACCGGAGAGTCCGGCTTGAAGAACAAGAAACGTTGCTCCCACTCGTCGGGGATCAACCGCGGCAACGCGAATTCCAGCAGCGCCGGATGGGTGAACAGATCGACATCCGCCGCTTCCGGACGGAACAAGAACATCCCGCTCGGCACGCTCAAGTCCAGATCGTTGTGGGTGGAAATCGGCACACGGAATTCCCACTCCGCGTCGGGCATGCGCACGTTCTTCTGATAGTCGCGGCCGTCGAAGATGAAGCTCGTCGACATGATGTCGCCGCGAAACGGCGATTCGCCCGTGTGCTCCTCGAACATCGAGAACCGCACTGTTTCCGGAAAGCCGTACTCGTTGATGCGCAGCTCACCGGTGTATTTCCAACTTACGTGCATCCCGCCGCGCACACCGACCGCCCTACGGACCGAGTCGTGGCCGATCTCGAACACACCGATCTGCAGGCGTCCTCCGGTCTCGATACGATCGAGACGAATGCTCCAGTCGACGTGCTCACCCGGGCGTAACGCATCTTCGGGCCCGATCACATAGCGGCGCTCTTCGCCGACCTCGAAGCCGAGCATCGAGGTGGCGTCCTGCGCAGCAGGCGCGGCGATGGCGAGCGGCGTAACGATCGCAACGGCCAGCGCAGCGATGACGCCGAGAACGGCTACGACTGCCTTGAAAATACGCATGACAGATTGCCTCGTGGTCGGGCGGTTTGCCCCAGGGTCAGGCGGAGCGCCTCATGGTCAGGTGGAAGCCCCACATCTACATAAAGACTACAATGACGAC
>CBDUXW010000328.1:0-4448 GCA_965371275.1 uncultured bacterium
GTCGCGAGCCGCCAACGCCAGCAGCCCGAAGCCGGGAATCAGCGCCACCGGCGCCGCGCTGTACTTGGTCGACACAGCGAGGCCGGCCACCACCGCGGCGAGCGCCATCTCCCGGTAGGAGCGGCGCTGCCAGGCGCGCACCGTCAGCCACACGGCCGCGGTAGCCAACGCCGCCATCGGCGTGTCGGTGACGGCGTAGTGCGAATGCAGCGTCGCGGCGCCGGTAACGGCGAACAGGGCGGCGGCGATGACGCCGCTTCGCCGACCTGCCAGGCGGACGCCCAGCAGATAGACGATCCATATGGTCGCGCCGCCGTACAGCGCCGTGAATGCGCGCGACGCCAGAATGAGCTGGGCGTTGTCGCCTCCCCAGGTCGCCACCAGCTTGGCGACGAGCATGAGCTGGTAGACGAACAGCCCCGGATATATGTAGAAGCCGGGCCGCAGATCGGAGAAGCTCAAGCGTTGCGCGATGTCGAGGATCACCGGCTCGTCGGGGTGCATGGAGTAGGGCAGCCCCCAGGCCAGCCCGGCGAAGCGCAACACCAGGCCGACGACGCCGATCGCCAGCAGCGTGACCGCCCAGCGATCGGGTGGCAGCCACTGAATCGGGTCGCCGGCGCCGAGCGGATCGATGCCCCCGGGGGCATCGTTGTCAGCGCCGGCTTGCACCAAGCTCAGTCTCAGCCCTCGTTCGGGCGCTCGCTCGCCAGGCGGTAAAGCCAGTAGCAGACGCCTGTCAGGACCACGAGGCCGGGCCAGCCGCCCATCGGCGGCGCGGCAAAGACCTCGAACATGTCGGCCGAGAAGACATCTGAAACCTCGCCCAGGACGATCGGCAGGGCCAGCATGATGCCGACCAACGCTTCGCCGGTGATCAGGCCGGAAGCGAACAGCAGGCCGGTCTGCGACGGCTCGGTGCCACCGAGCTTCTTCTTCGCGTACCAAGCGATCAGCCCACCGATGAAGATCGAGCTGCTGAGCTCGATCGGCAGGTAGATACCCACCGCCACGGCCAGCACCGGCGTGCGGAACTCGGAGCCTCGCGCCTCGAGCGTCTTGTCGAGAACGATCAGAACGACGGCGATTCCCATGCCGATCATGACCATTCCCCAGGGCAGGCCGCTGCCGAATACACCCTGAGCCACGCTGGCCATCAGCGTGGCCTGTGGCGCCGCCAGCCCATCGGCGGTGCCGATGCCGTAGCGCGCCTGCAGCAGGTACAACACGGGACTCATCACGAACGCCGCCGAAATCACGCCGAGAAACTCGAGAATTTGCTGCCGCCAGGGCGTCGCGCCGAGGATGTGGCCGGCCTTCAAGTCCTGCATCGTGTCGCCGGAGATGGCTGCCGCGCAGGCGACGACGGCGCCTACGAAGATGGCCGCCGCCGGTCCGGCGGGATTATCGGCGCCGAGGAGCAACAGCAACAGCAGAGAGGTGAACAACAGCGTGGCAATGGTCACGCCTGAGATGGGGTTGTTCGACGAACCCACCAGGCCGGCCATGTAGCCGGCAACAGCCGCGAAGAAGAATCCCGCCACCAGCATGATCGCGGCCATGATCGCCGACACCGCGAACTGCTGCACGATGAGCTGATACACGGCGAAAATCGGTATTACACAGACCCCCGTGGCGATCAGCACCCATTGCATCGGCAAATCGAGCTCGGTGCGCTTGGCCTCGCTCGTACCGCCGGCCACCTCGCTGTAGGCCTGCAAGCCCGAGGAGATGCCGCGCTTGACCGGCCCCATCAGGTTCATCAAAGCCCACATCCCACCGACGACCATGGCGCCGACGCCCATGTAGCGAATCTGCGAGGTCCATACCTGGCTGGCGGCTTCGACGGCGGTTTCGGTGCCGGCCGGCACGCCGTTCATGAACACGTAGATCGGGATGCCGACGAGCCAGGCAATCACGCCGCCCAGGAAGATCAGTGTGGCGATGTTGAGACCGACGATGTAGCCCACCGAAATCAGGGCGGGGGACAGATTGATGCCCATAACCCAGATGGTGCCCACGGCGCGCGCGCCGACCTCCAGCGTGCCGCTCCACAGCAGCATGCCGGCCTCGCCGAACTTCACGCCGGCACCGACGATTCCCGCCATGGCCAACGCTTGGATACTGCGCCGTTGTTGCGCCTCGTCGCCACCGATACCGGCGAGCTCGGGATGCTCGGCGTACGGATCGCCGCCGCGGTCGCGCAGGGCGCCGCCCGTTTTCAGAACTTCGGCGGTTGCCACCCCCTCGGGGAAGCGCAACTTTTCTTCAACGACGAGGGCGCGCCGCAGCGGAATCGTGAACAGCACCCCGACGATGCCGCCGACCAGGGCGATGGCGGTGACTTGCCAGTAGTCGAATGTTGACCACCAACCCATGATCACGAGCGCCGGGACGGTGAAGATAATGCCCGCCGCCAGCGACTCGCCGGCCGAAGCCGCCGTCTGCACCAGGTTGTTCTCGAGGATGTTGGAGCGGCGAAAGGCGCGCAGCACCGCCATCGACATGACGGCCGCGGGGATCGACGCCGACACCGTCATCCCGGCGAACAGGCCCAGATAGGCGTTGGCGCCGGCCAGCACCACGGACAGGATGATGCCGAGGAACACCGCCTTGATGGTGATCTCGGGAAGCGTGGTTTCTGCGGGGATTACCGGCTGGTGAGCGGATTCGGGAGCTGCAGGGGCGTCGGATTCGGATTGCGACACGGGCACGTCTCCTTGCGATGCGGATTCCCGGGGAGCCTGCCGGACACTAGCGAACGGTACGCGACCCGGTCAAGTTCCTCACCGTTCCTGCCCGGTCGCCGAATCCACCTAGCCGATGGCGTCGACCAGCGCGGCAAGCGTGTCCCGCAACCGCGCACTTACCCGGTACACACCGGCACTGTCGCCGGCGATCACATAGACCTGCTGCGGCGGCGCGAACTCGGCGTCGGACTCGAGCTCGTCCTCGGGCACGTCGGTGCCGACGCTGACGTCCGCGACCTGCTGGTCGCCGACGTAGGCACGCACGCGGAAAGCCGGGCTCTGCAGACCCTGGGCGGATAGGTCAGCCGGCCGGTCGTCGGCAACGATGCTTTCCATCGTCAGGTAGTTGAGGCTGAGCAACATGTCGTCGACAGCGCTGTCGATGTCGGCCGCCTCGGCCGCCGGCCCGGCGATACTCCAGGTGTCGTCAACTTTGCTGATCTGATGGGTCTGCCCGCCGGCGCTCAACTCGATCCGCGTCAGGTCGCTCTGCGTGAAGCTGAGCAAGGTTTTCGAGCGTAGGGTGAACAAGTCGACGTCCAGCGCCTCGAGATCCTCCTCGTCGACGACGTAAACCAGAGGGTCGCCCGCGACCGACACGTAACGGGCGGCTGTCGGGGCCTCTCCCTCCTCGCCTGCGGAGTCCTCCAGGTCGGCGGCGATCTCGGTCGCTCCACCGATGGTAAGCACGATCGATTCCGTGCTCGGCGCCGCCTCGCCGCCCTCGACCTCGGGCGTGTCGGCTTCGAGGTGGAGCGTCACGCGCAGGTACGGGTCAGAAAATTCGTACATCGGCGAGTCGGCGGGGCTGTCGCCGAACTCGATGGCGTTCAGGTCCAGCACGCCGCTCAGCAGGGCCGATACCGTCGACGCGTCGGCGTCGAGCGCCGGGGCGACGATGTGCCAGTCGATGCCTGCCTTCTCGACCCTCAGGCTCTGGTCGTTGCGCTCGATCTCGAAGCTCTCGATGCGGTCGCGGGCGAGCTCGACGACGGTGGTGTTGCGTAGTGCATCGAGTGATTCGGGAATCAGGTCGATCAGGCTCGTAGGCGCCACGAACACCGCGTCTTGGCCGGCGCGACGAGCATAGAAGCCGTCCTCGTCTTCGGTTGTATCGCCGAGCTCCAACGTGTGGGCCGCGCCCTCGTCGGTCCACAGGGTGAGCGTAATCGCAGGCTCGTCGAGGCCGTAGGTTGCCAGCTCCTCGTCGGTCGGTTGCTCGACGGGATACGACTGGGCCCGATCCGACTGCAGCCGCGTCACCAGCGTGGAAATCGTGTCGCGGTCGGCGCGGCCGTCTGCGGGCGCAGTGAAGGTCCAGCGCTCGATGCCGTCCGGCTGCGGCGGTAGCTGTTCCACCGTGACGTCCAGCCCCTCCCTGCTCACGTCGACGCGTGTTACCTGGTTGCTTGCGAGGTCGAAGATGCTGCGGTCGCGGAGGTCGAGCAACGTCTTGTTGATCGCGTCCTTCAGGCTTCCGGCGGCCAGGAATACAGTGCCGTCGTTGGGTTGGGCGTACACGTTGAAGCCCACCGGTGTGCCGGCGCCGAGGGCGAGCTTGTGGGTGGTGCCGTCGCTCAGCTGCACAGTGGCGGTGACTGCGGGTGTGTCGAGGTCGAAACGGCTCAGGTCTTCGGCCTGCTCCTCGACCAACCGCTCGCTGTTGGCCGATTGCAGCCGGTTGACGATGGTATCGAC
>CBDUXW010000329.1:0-4416 GCA_965371275.1 uncultured bacterium
GACCTGGCTCGAGATCTCGACATCCCCAAGTCGAGCGCCCATCAGATTGCCGCGACACTCCTCCATCACGGTGTGCTGGAGCGCGACGCCGACACTCAGCGTTACCGTCTCGGCCCGGGGCTCGCCCGAATCGCCGCCCGTCGCCGTAGCTATGTGGATCTTCCCGAGCTTGCCGGTCCGTATCTCGAGGAACTGGCTGCTGCGGCTCGCATGACGGCTCTCTTGGGCCTGCGTCGCGACGACGTCGTGGTGCTGGCAGCCAAGGTCGACAGCCCCGATCCGATCGACGTGAGCGCGCCGATCGGCCACCGGCTGGATCGGCGGGCCGGCGTTTTCGGCAAGCTTTTTGCCGCCGCCTTGAGTCCCGACGAGCTCGACGCGCTGCTGCAACAGCCGCTGCCGACGTTCACGGACAAAAGTATTCGCTCCACGGACGACTATCGCGCCGACATGCAGCGCGTGCGGGGGCGCGGTTACGCGCTGGACCTGGAGGAATACCTGGCCGGCATCGTCGGGGTCGGGTCGGCCGTGCGGGGGCGGGGTGGAGAGGTCGTCGGCGGCATCTGTCTGATCGGCCTGGCGGTCTCGTACAGGCGCCGCGAGCTGGGACCCATCGGCGAAGCGGTGCGTGGCGCGGCGGAGTCGCTTTCATATGACCTCGGTTTCGAGCGCGCGCGGCCGACCGGAAGGGCTGAGATGAGCAAGACTCGGAGGAGAGCACCGTGAACGTGTCGGCGTCGACGACCAACACCATCACCGAGCGGGTGCGGCTGCGCGTCAACGGCGAGCCGCACGATCTGATCGTCCCGGTCAACAAGACCCTCCTCGAAGTACTGCGCGAGGACCTGGCGCTGACCGGCACGAAGCACGGCTGCGAGCTCGGCGAATGCGGCACCTGCACCGTGCTCATCGACGGCGAGCCTCATCTGTCGTGTCTGGTGCTCCCCGTCGAGATCGAAGGGCAGGACATCGATACCGTCGAGGGCATGGCGACGGATGGTGAGCCGCATGCGCTCCAGGTCGCCTTCGCCGAGTTCGGCGCCTCGCAATGCGGCTATTGCACTTCCGGGATCATGATGTCGGCCAAGGCGATGCTCGAGTCGGTTCCGCGGCCGAGCCGCCAGCAAATCAAGGAGCACCTGGCAGGAAACCTGTGTCGGTGCACAGGGTACTTACAGATTCTTGACGCCATCGAGATCGCGGCCGGGCGGATGGCCGGGGACGCCGCCGCCACGACGACGCGCGAAACAGACCGAGGGTCGATTGCCGGAGCGGGCGACCTGGGGTCCGACGGCACCACGGCAGGTGCCGAATGAGCGACTACAGCGTCATCGGCACGCCCGTCCCCAAGGTAGACGGCCTGCGCAAAGCCAGCGGCCAGACGGTCTACGCCGACGACATGCATCTGCCGCGCATGCTGTACGGCAAGCTGCTCGGTAGTCGCCGTCCGCACGCCCGGATCGTCAGCATCGACACCTCGAAGGCCACCGCCCTGTCGGGAGTGAAAGCCGTTATCACCGGCGAGGATCTGCCCGTCAAGTTCGGAATACTGCCGGTCAGTGAGGACGAGTACCCGCTGGAGATCGACCGCGTGCGGTTCGTCGGCGACCCCATCGTCGCCGTCGCTGCCGTCGACGAGTTCACCGCCGAAGAGGCCGTTCGGCTTATCGAAGTCGAATATGAGGACCTACCCACAGCGTTCGACATCGAAGAGGGACTGCAGGCAGTCGCCGAGGCGGAACGGATCCACGACTACGGCACCCGCGACAACGTGCACAAGGAGGTACATCTGGAATTCGGCGATCTCGACGGCGGTTTTTCCGCGGCGGATCACGTTTTCGAGGAGACCTACTTCTATTCGGGCAATAACCACCTGGCGATGGAGCAGCACGCGACCGTGGCAGCGTACGGCGCCGATGGCAAGCTGACACTGTGGTCGTCGACGCAAACTCCGCACTACGTCCACAAAGCGTTGGCGCAGGTGCTCGAGATGCCGGCCAGCCGCATCCGGGTGATCGCCACGCCGGTAGGCGGTGGCTTCGGCGGCAAGTCGGACCCGTTTTCCCACGAGTTTTGCGCGGCCAAGCTGGCGATGGTGAGCGGCCGTCCGGTGAAGATCACATTGACGCGTGAAGAAGTTTTTTACACGCACCGCGGCCGGCATCCGGTGCTCATGCACGTCAAGATGGGCGTCAAAGACGACGGCTCGATCACGGCCCTCGATTTTCAGTCGTTTCTCGACGGCGGCGGTTACGGCAGCTACGGCGTGGCCAGCACCTATTACACGGGCGCCCTGCAGACCGTGACGTACAAGATTCCGGCTTATCGATTTCGCGGCGTCCGCGTGTTCACCAACAAACCGCCGTGCGGACCGAAACGCGGGCACGGCACCCCGCAGCCACGGTACGCTCTGGAGATCCACCTCGATCGCGTCGCCGAGGCGCTGGGACTCGATCCCGCCGCCTACCGGAAGCACATCTGCGTCGACGAGTACTCGATGACCGTCAACCACATGCGGGTGACCTCATGCGGGCTGAAGGAGTGCATCGACAAGGTCACCGAGGCATCGGGCTTCAGCGAGTTGCGCGGCAACCTGCCGCTGGGCAAGGGCATCGGCATCGGTATCGGCTCGTATCTATCCGGCGCCGGCCTGCCGATCTACTGGAACAAGATGCCGCATACGTCGGTCGATCTGAAGGTGGATCGCGGCGGCGGAGTGGCGGTGAAGTGCATGCAAATCGACATCGGGCAGGGGTCCGATTCGGTCCTGGCGATGACCGTCGCCGAGGTGCTCGGCATCGACCCGAGCGCAGTGCAGCTGACCTGCGCGGATACCGACACGACGCCGATCGATCTCGGGTCCTATTCAAGCCGCGTGACCTTCATGATGGGCAATGCGGCGATCGAAGCGGCGGAGAAGATCCGTGACCGGATCTTCGCGGTGGCGGCGGCGCATCTGGACGTCGACCGTGAAGGCTTACGTGCGGCGCACGGCCGCATCAACCACAGCTCTTCAGGCCGAAGCATGAGCTTCCTGGAAGCCGTACCGCTTGCCGAAGCCGAGTTCGGCCAGCTTTCGTCGACGGGTTCGTACACGCCGCCGAAGCTCGGCGGGCCTTTCAAAGGCTCAGGAGTCGGGCCGACGCCGGCGTACTCGTATTCCGCGGCCGTCGCTCTTGTCGATGTCGACGTGGAGAGTGGCGTGGTGACCACCGAAAAGATCTGGATCGCCCATGACATCGGCCGTGCCATCAATCCGACATTGGCTCAGGGGCAGGTCGAAGGTGGTGTGTACATGGCGCTCGGCGAGGTTTTTATGGAGGAGCAGGCGTTCCGGAAAGGCCAACACCAATTTCCCTCGATGCTCGACTACAAGAGCCCGACGTTCCTCGAGATGCCGCCGGTCGAGACATTCCTCGTCGAAACCGATGATGCGGAGGGTCCGTTCGGCGCCAAGGAGGCAGGCCAGGGTCCGTTGCTGCCGGTACCCCCGGCCGTTGCCAACGCGGTTTTCGACGCCGTGGGGACACGCATCGACGAGCTGCCGATCACCCCGGAAAAGGTCCTCGCGGCTCTGGATCGCAAGGAAAAAGGTGAAACGCCACGTTTCGGTCCTACTTCCGTACCGCTCATCAACTGGCCGGATCCGTTGGTCGTCGACCCTGTCTGGTACGACCAACCTCCCGAGCAGTGGGTCCGGACGCGACGCCGAGGCGTAGACGGGCAAACCGAAGGGGAGGCGAGCTGATGCTGCGACTGCCGCCGTTTCGCTACGTCCGCCCCGCTTCGTTGCAGGAAGCTGCGCAGGTGCTCGCCGATCACCCCGGCGAAGCCATGGTCCTCGCCGGCGGCACCGACCTGATACCCAACCTCAAGCGCCGTCAGTTCGCCGCCAAGCTACTGGTGTCCGTCGGCAGCCTGGCGGATCTGCGTGGCACGTCGATGAACGGCGAGGTGGTTCTGGGCGGCGGCGTGCGCCTGCAGGAACTTTCCGACAACGCCGCCCTTGCCGGAGAGTTACCGGGATTGGTGGAGGCCGTCCGGCAGATCGCCAATCCGCAAATTCAGCGCCAGGGAACGCTCGGCGGCACGCTTGAATTTTTCTCCCACCACCGCCATGCCCGGAATGAGCCCTTGATCGATGATGTGGCGCGGGGTCATGCCATTGGACAGCGCCTGGTGAATCCATTGCTCTGTAGCTTTGGCATCGCCCATGATGATGTGTTCAGCCAATGTGTTAACGCTCATAGACACCCCTCTTTTTTTCTGCCTCTCCGCATGCGTCTCGCTTTATCTCAGGGTCGGTAAGAACAACACAAGGACGCCCTTTCGTACATACTGCCTGCGAACCTGCCTCGGTGTAAATGATGCTGTTGCATCATTTTGCTTTGACGCATTGCCATGATCTGGCCTGCG
>CBDUXW010000330.1:0-4407 GCA_965371275.1 uncultured bacterium
TCTGCTGTTGAACCTGCCGGTCTCCCCGGTTACCGACATGGTGATCAAAGACAGCGACCTGGTCCTGTCGACGCAGGGCCGGGCGTTCTGGGTGCTCGACGACTTCTCCGTGCTGTCGCAGCTCACCGACGACGTGATCGCCGCTGAGTATCATCTTTTCGACCCGGCGCCGGCTTACCTCGGCGGCGGTCCGAGCGCCGAGATCCGCTTTATGGTGAACGGGGCGCCGCGCGACGAGGTGACGCTGCAGATCTTGGCGCCTGACGGCGAGACGGTCCTCGAGCGCGCCGGCTTCGTGAGCGAGGGCGGTGCTGACGCCGAGGTTACGGTGCCGGCCTTTGTACCACCGGAGTTTCGCGAGCAGTTCATCGAGATGGTCAAGAGCGGCGGTTCGTTCGGCGGCTTCGACCTGTCGCAGTTTCTCGGCGGCGGCGACGAGCTGTCGGTAGGTCCCGGCCTCAACAGCATGAGCTGGGGCGGCCGTTGGCCGACGATCTACGAGGTCCCGGAGGGGATCGTGCAGTGGGCCGGCTTCGGCGGCGGCGCCGGACCGCCGGCGGTGCCGGGTAACTATCGCGTGCGCCTGACGATCGGCGACTGGAGCGCTGAACGGCCGCTGGAGCTGCGTCCGGATCCGCGCATTCAGGCGACCCCGGCCGATTACCAGGAGCAGTTGCGCCTGTCGAACGAGACCGGGGAGGCCGCCAAGTTGATCTACGACGAGCTGGCCCAGCTACGCTCGGTCAAGGAGCAGGCGGCGCAGATCGGCCGCCAGCTTGCCGACGCCGGCTACGGTGACGAGGCGACCGAGGCGGCACAGGAGCTGAGCCGCAAGCTCGAAGGCCCCGAGGGCGATCTCACCCAATTGGAAGGCGAGGGCGGCCAGGATGCGCTGAACTTCCCCGGGCGCTTGGATAACCAGTTCAACGTTCTGTACGGTGCGGTATCAGGCGGCAGCCCGCCACTCGGCAGCGGCGTCAAGGAGCGTTGGGCCGATCTCCAGCCGCAGCTACAGCCGATTCTTGACCGAATCCACGCCATCTACGCCTCGGACCTCGAGGCCTTCAACGACACGGTCAGCGAGCACGGCATGCGCGTGCTGATGCGCCGCGCCGACCAATAAGGAAGTGACAATGCGTCTCATGGTTCGAATCTCTATCTTTGCCCTCGTCCTGGCGCTCCCCGGCGCGGTCGTCGTGTCTGTAGCAGCGGCCCAGCAGTCCGTGGAGGTGCAGGCCCCCGTCGGTTTTGCGGCGACGACCGCCATCAAGCAGGCGTACTGCGAGGCGGAATTTTTGGACCTGCCTTCGTCCAGCGCCTTCCGCGAGCACCTGCGCATCGTCACCGCCAACCCGCATCCGGCCGGCTCGGCGGCACAGGTGGAGGTGGCGCACTATCTGGGTCGTGTCATGAAGGCCGCCGGATTCACCGTTCGTGAGCACCCCTACGACGTCTACCTGCCGCAGCTCACCGACGACGTCGAGGCCCACATCGTGACGCCGGTGGCCATGCCGCTGTCGAACCGTGAGGCGGCGCTTCCGGAAGATCGCTTCTCGGGTCATCCGGACCTGCTCAACGGCTGGAACGCTTTTTCGGGCAGCGGCGACGTTACCGCCGAGGTGGTGTACGCGAACTTCGGCCGTCGCGAGGATTTCGAGGCCCTCGACGACATGGGCATCTCGGTGGCGGGCAAGGTGGTGATCGCTCGCTACGGCGGCAACTTCCGCGGCTACAAGGTGCTGTTCGCCGAGCAGCGCGGCGCCGCCGGCGTGATCATGTTCAACGATGCCCCCGCCGAGGAAGTCGATGCCTATCCGAACGGACCGATGCTCAACGGCGACATTATTCAGCGCGGTTCGGTGTTGACGCTGCCGTGGACCGGTGATCCGCTGACCCCGTTTGTTCCGGCGCTACCGGTGGACGGCGATCGACAGGTGGAGCGACTCGATCCCGACGAGGTGGGGCTGCACACGATTCCCGTGTTGCCGCTGGGCTACAACGCCGCCGCCGAGATTCTGTCGCGCATGCGCGGGGAAGAGGCGCCCGAGGATTGGCAGGGCGGACTCGACTTGCCGTACCGGATCACCGGCGGCGCGGAGCTGACCGTGCGCGTGCGGGTGAACCAACCCAAGGCACTCACCCGCGCCATCAACGTGGTGGGTACGCTCGAAGGCACCGATTTCCCCGACGAATGGTTCATCTTGGGCTCCCACTACGACCCGTGGGGCTTCGGCGCCGTCGATCCGAACGGCGGTACGTCGATGTTGCTGACGCTGGCCGAGGCGCTGGGTGAGCTGGCGGAGCAGGGTTGCCGGCCGCGCCGTTCGATCATGATCGCCCACTGGGACGCCGAGGAGTACGGCATCATCGGCTCCAGTGAGTGGGTCGAGGAGTTTCTGCCCGAGCTCACCGCCGGCGCCATCGCTTACATCAACGCCGACAGCGCCGTGTCGGGGCCGAACTTCAACTCGTCGTCGTCGCCGTCCTTGAAGCAGCCGATCCTCGATGCCATCAAGGACGTCTCGTACGCCGGCGAAGACCGGTCCGTGTACGACTGGTGGGCCGAGCAGGCGGATGACGGCTCGCCGACCATGGGCAATCTCGGCGGTGGTTCCGACCACGTTGCCTTCTACACCCACGCCGGCGTGCCGTCGGCGAGCATGGGCTCCGGAGGCCCTAGCGGCATCTACCATTCCAACTACGACAACTTCGCCTGGTTCGAGCGCTTCGGCGATGCCGAGTGGGTGTTCGGGCCGATGATCGCCCGCACCGATGGATTGCTGGCGTTGCGCTTTGCCAACGCCGACCTGCTGCCCTACGACGTGGCGCGCTACGCCGTAGATACGCGCACCCACGTCGAAACCCTCATCGAGGTCGCGGAAAGCCGCAGTGTCGAGGTCGACCTGAGTCGATTGACGGCGGCGACGGCGGCACTGGATACCGCGGCGGCGGAACTGGTCGAGGCGCGCGCTGCGCGTGTGGCTGCGGGCCCGGTGCCGGATGCCGCGGCGGCACGCATCAACACTGCTTTCATCGGCCTCGAGAAGGCCTGGCTCGACGACCGCGGCCTCCAGGGTCGTCCCTGGAGCCGCTCGCTGTACGTCTCGCCCGACCCGTTCAGCGGCTACGCTTCGTGGATGCTGCCGGGCATTCGCTACGAGATCGAAACCGACGATCCCGACGAGGTTCCGGAATGGGAGACGCGCTACGTCGAGGCCATCGAGCGTCTCGTCGAACGGATGCGCGAGGTGACCGCGCTGATCCGGGAGTCGTAACCGGCCGGCCTGAACGCGGCGCGGAATACAGGCGTCGGAGCTGCCGAAGGCGGCCGCTATGCGAATGGACGGCCGTGTTGCTTCATTCGGAAAGCCAGCGAACGGAGTCGGGCGTGGTGCGGCTGCAGGCGATGCTGTCGGTGACGCCGCCGGAAATACTGGCGCACGCGTTGGTGGCGGCGTGGCGCAGGGCGTCTTCGCGGTTGGCGGCAGCCGCCTCGCCGCACGAGGTTCGTCCCCTGAAGGTGATGCAGATCTCCACGTTGTACTCGTGGATGCCCATCGAGCCGTAAATGATCGCTGCCAGCGCCACGCCGAGGAAACCCACCACGGCGACGGTCACGCCGAGGCGCGATCGCTCGTCGCTTGCCTCGCGACGATCGCTCATCCGATGACCTCCTCGCAGAGCCGGTACAGGTTGCGTCCCATGATCCGCTCTACCTGGTCCTCCGAGTAGCCGCGGCCCACGAGGCCGTCCCACACCACCGTCATGCGTCCGGGGCCGTTGAGCTCGTCGATAAAGTAGGGCAGCTCGCTGCTGGTCACCTGGGCGCCTTCTTCCGCTCGCAACTCCGCTTCGTACTCGGGCGTCATCTCGATGACGCGGTGGTCGCGGTCGGAGCCGATGCACACGTGGTCGATGCCGCAGACCTGAACCGCGTGGTCGATGTGGTCGAAGTAAGCGTGCAGGTTGTCCTGCTTCTTGAAGGTCAGGAACGGGCGCAGTTGACACACCCCGACCACGCCGCCGCGATCCGCCAGCAGCCGCAGGTTGGCGTCGGAGGTGTTGCGCTCGTGGGCATGCACCGCGTCGCAGCCGGTGTGCGAGATGATCACCGGCATGCGCGAGTGCCCGATGGTGTCGGCCATCGTTTGCTCGTTGGCATGCGACAGGTCGACCATCATGCCGATCGCGTTCATGCGCGCGACGAGCTCACGCCCGAACTCGGTGAGGCCGCCGTCATTACCGTCCGCGCGGCAGCCGACGCCGGCGAGATTGCGCTCGTTGTAGGTGATCTGGCAGCTCGTGAGGCCGAGCTTGTAGAACATCTCGACGCGATCGAGGTCGCCGTCGAACTGGGTGGCGTTCTGGTAGAGGTAGAACACCGCCATCTTGCCGGCGCGGCGCGCC
>CBDUXW010000331.1:0-4378 GCA_965371275.1 uncultured bacterium
ACGGGCTCATCCTGGGGGTCGTTTCCGTCGCCATCATCCTCGGCGGGCGCTACCGAGCCGTTGAGATGTTCGCCAAGATCGCCGCCGGAATCCTCGTCGTGTCGACGTTCGCGGTGTACTTCGTGCGCCCGGCACCGCCATCGGAATTCGTCCATTTTTTCATCGTCGATACCCCGGCCGGCTCATGGCTGATCATCGCGGCATTCCTCGGCCTCCTGCCGACGGGCATCGACGTGTCGCTGCAGGCGTCGGAGTGGGGCAAGGCGAAGCGCGTCGGCATGAGCAAGATCCGCCGCCGGCTCGAGATCCTCGGCATGGCGACGCGATTCGACCCGTTCGCGCCGCGCAAAGAAGACCTGGCCGTCGATACATCGCGAATCCCCGAACACGCGCGCCTCTACGCCGCGCGCTGGTTCCGGATCGGGCTGTGGGACTTCCGCTTCGGCCACGTCGTATCCGGCATCCTGGCGGTGATCTTCCTGGTACTCGCCGCGATGTGGATGTATCCGAATCCGGTCTCCGGCACCGGTGTGATGGGCGAGATTGCCCAAATCTTCACGCTCAGCGTCGGCCCGTGGATGATGGTCGTCTTCTTGATCGGCGCTTTCGCAGCGACTTTTTCGACCGCCTTCAACTACTTCGATGGGTGGCCTCGCATCGTCGGCGCGTGCTCGCGCAACCTGTTTCGCGGCACCGCGTCGCTACCCGGCACGGCACGGCGCCGCCTCACCGATGCGCACCGCAAGACCTGGTACTCCGAGTACAACATCTACCGAATGACGATGATCTACTCGCTCGTCGCCTCGGTGATAATCCTCTACGGGTTCGAGCGACCGGTGCAGCTCGTTCTGTTGGCCTCGGCGCTGGCCTTCTTCGTGGCCCCGGTAATCTTCTTCCTGAACATCTACTACTGCCTGACGATCATCCCCAAGGAAGACAAGCTTTTCTATCCGTCGACCTTCGCCCGCTGGTTCAGCTACATCAGCCTGGCGGTTTTTACAGGACTCAGCGGCATCCTGATCTGGCTCCGGGTGATCGTGCCGGCCCTGCAGATGATCGGCGTGTTCGAGGCGTAGCGGGTCGGCCGGCGTCGTTTGGCCGCGACCGAACGTCAACGGATGATCAGCATCGACAGGTCTACCGAGCGGTTCACGGAATTCAGGTCTGCGCCCTTCTCGACGCCGGGAATTCGGGCGTCCTGTTGCCGTTGCCAGATATGCCACTCGGACCATCCTGCAGGAAGACGGGGCTTTTCGACCCCGTAGTTCGCCACCCATAGGGGATACGCGCCGAACCCGTGGGGGAAGTGCGCGTCCCAAAAATTCGGAGAGGTGTAGATGATGGGCTTTACGCCGTAGTGCGCCTCGATGAGGTTCACAAAGGCCTGGAGCCGCTCCGGCACGCCCGGCCGCGTGTCGTGGCCGATCATCTCCACGTCCACAGCCGGCAACAGGTCACCGGGCTCGAGAACGACGTTGTCGATGAAAAACGCCGCCTGTTTCGCAGGGTCATCCTCGGTGACATAGAAGTGGTAGGCGCCGCGAATCAGGCCGGCCGCCTTGATCTGAGCCCAGTTTTGATCGAACGCCGCGTCCTTCAGGTCCATGCCTTCCGTCGCCTTCACGAACGCGAAAGTATGGCCGGCGGCCGCCACCACCTCCCAGTCGATCGTGCCGACGTGGACCGACGCATCGATACCGTTGCGGAGCTCCGCCGCCCCCTGCGGGGTCGCTGCATCGTTGGTTGGCGGCGGCTCGGTGTTCGCACACCCTACCTGTACAGCGAGCAGGGCAAGGAAAAAGGCGAGACGCGGAATCGCGCGACGGGCGAGGCGCGGGTCGGATCCGGTCATGCTTCGTCGCCGACCGCCAGCACGATCTTGCCGAAGTGAGCGCTGCGCTCCATCGTTTCGTGCGCCTCCCTCACCTGCTCGAGAGGGAATGTCCGGAAGATGAGCGGCTCGATGGCGCCATCGGCCAGCAGCGGTACCACGGTGTCGGCGAACTCGGCAACGATGCGCGATTTTTCCTCGACCGGTCGCGAGCGCAACACCGAGCCGATGATACGTTGCCGCTTCACCATCATGACCGCCAGGTTGAGCTCGGCCTTGATGCCGCCCATCACGCCGATGAGCACCAGGCTGCCGCCCACCGCCAAGGCTTTCATGTTGGAGGCAAGATACTTTGCGCCGATGTGATCGAGCACGAGATCGACACCCTTGTTCTCGGTGTACGAATGCACCGCGTCGACGAAGTCCTGCGTCGTGTAATCGATGACCAGGTCGGCTCCGAGAGCTTCGACGCGCTCGACCTTGGCGGTTGAAGCGGTGACGATGATCTTCGAGCTCGGGGCGAGGGCGCGACAAAGCTGGATAGCCGCCGTATTCACGCCACCGCCGCCGCCGTGCAGCAGCGCCGTGTCGCCGTTCTTGAAGCCACCGACCGAAAAGATATTGAGAAACGCCGTGATGTACGTCTCGCACACGCAGGCGGCGTGCTCGACGCTCATCGTTTCGGGAACGGCGATCAAGTGGCCGGCGTACGCGACGGCGTATTCGGCATAGCCACCGCCGGCAACCAGACTCATCACCCGGTCACCGACTTGCCAGCCGTCGACGTCGTTGCCGACCTCTTCAATGGTGCCCGCAACCTCGAGCCCGAGGATCTCCGACTCCCCCGGCAGCGGCGGATAGTTGCCCTGGCGCTGAATGACGTCGGGTCGATTTACCGAAGTAGCAATGACCTTGACCAGCACCTGCCCGGAGCGCGCAACCGGCCGCTCGGCATCGCCGATGCGCATCACCTCGGCGCCCCCGGTGCCGTCGAGCAACACGGCTCGCATGAGTGCCTACTCGGCGGCGCGGTTGCCCGCCAACCGCGCGTCGACCAGCGACACGATCTCGTCGACGGTGTCGGATTGCATGCCTTGCTGGATGGCGATCTGCTGCACCAGGCAATCGACGCGCTCGATGTGCTGCGCGCCTCCGAACAACGCTCGCGCGGCGGAAGAGGGCTTGGCCAACCCTTCGGCCGCCCGAGCGTACTTCTCGAAAGGCACCATGTCGGCGTCGTCGGCGCCCAGGCGAGCGCACAGCTGCCAGGTCCAATCGTAGATGTCGCGCGACAGGTCGAGGTCGGCGTGTACCGCCTCCTGGATGGGGATCATGTCGTCGGCGCGGATACACCTGTAGTTGCCGGCGATCAGCATCGGCCATTTGGCCAGCGGTACGAAGAGTGACTCGTGCAGGCGCAACTTGACGGGAATCTCGATGGCGCCGTCGCCGGGATCAAAGCGGATCGCCTCGATGTCGGCCTCGAGCACGGCGAGCATGTCGGTGTGGCCTTGATCCGCAAATCGCGCCGTCTTGAAGTTCGTGGGTAAGCCTACTTGAAGGAAGTTCTTCGGCTCCTCCGGCGGCCGGAAGGCCTGCGGATCGGGACTCGCCAGCGTCACCAAGCCGGGCTCGAACCCCTGCCACACGCCGGCGTCGGTGAAGCAACGCGTCAGCGGTTCCGTCGACAGCCCGGGAATGCGCTCCAGGAACGAAAGTGGCGGCATGTTCATGATCGCCAGGCACGGTACCCGCGCCGCGGCGACCCGCTCCATCAGCTCGCGAACCCCGGCGGCGCCATACTGCGCTTCCTGCATTCCCAGCACGACCAGATCAAAAGCGCCGGGGTCTACGTCGTCCGGTGTCGCGGCGGCGAGCTGCCCATCGAGACCCGGCGAGGCGATGTCGACCGGCGTGTCTCGGCCGCGTATCGGAAAGCGGACAACCGTGCCTTCACCGTTGATCAGCTCTGCCGTAGGCTTGGTACAAATCAATGTTGCCGAGTGCCCGGCCAGCAGCAGCTTGGTGCCGAACAGAGAGCCGTAGGAGGCTCCCAGAACCAGTACGTTGTACTTCACGGCGCTGTCGCCGAGTCGTCGGCCGCACTCACGGCCGGTGGCGCGGGAACGGACCTCGACCCACGCGCCATCATACGGCGCCGTCCTCGCGCGCCGCCGCGATCGCATCGTCGTCGTATCCCACGATCGTCTTGAGAATCTCGTCGGTGTGCTCGCCGAGCAGTGGTGAGCGCTCGACTTCGGCGGGCGAATCCGACAGCTTGATCGGGTTGCCGACCGTCAAGTACGGGCCACGCTCGGGATGATCGACTTCGACGATGGTTCCGGTGGCCCGCAGCGCCGGCTCCTCGGCCAGTTCCTTCATGGAGAGGATCGGGCCGCACGGCACATTCAGCGGATTGAGAACGTCCATGGCCTCCTTCTTGTCCATGGTCATGGTCCACTTCTCGATCTCCGCGAACATCTCGTCGAGCCTCGGGATGCGGGCCGCAGGTGTGTTCCAGTCCGGGTCGTCGAGCCAATCCTCGTG
>CBDUXW010000332.1:0-4374 GCA_965371275.1 uncultured bacterium
CCCGCCGCGGTATAGGGCGGCCGCCATGCGTGCCTTCGCACTCACCTGTGAAGCGCTCGCCCACCTCGACAGCATCGAAGGCAAGGTTCATTGCGCTGCCGCGTACCTGAGCAGTCGAGCGGCGGATGAGGTCGAAATAGCCGCACGATTCCTCGCCGGCTCTCCCCTACCCCCCGGCAGCACCGCGCCGCGAGTCGGCGGCGCGACAATCGCGAACGTGGTGGCGGAGCGTGCCGGCGTGCGCCCCGAATCGGTGCGTCGCCGCGCGGTCAGCAAGGGAGATCTCGGTACCGCCGTAGCCGCCGCCCTGGAGGGGCTCGGCACCCCGGATGCGCCGCCGCTCACGCTGCCCGAGGTGGCGACGACGCTGGCGCAGATCGGCGAGCACGCCGCTCGCGCGCGCGTGCGCAAGCTGAGCGAGCTCTTCGAGCGCGCCGACGGCTTGGAGGCCAAATACCTGACCAAGTTGTTGCTGGGTTCCCTGCGCACCGGAATGCAAGCCGCCCGTGTGGAGGAGACCATCGCCCTCGCCTATCGTCGACCGGTGGAGGCGGTGCGTCGCGGCCACATGCTGCTCGGCGATATCGGCCTCACCGCGGCGCGGGCCCGAGATGGCGACCTCGAGGCGGTACGGTTGCAGGCTTTCCGCCCGGTGCGCAGCATGCTCGCATACCCGGCGGCGAGTCCCGATGACGTACTGGAGCACCTGAGCCTGCCGTTGATCGCCGAGCATAAATTCGACGGCGTTCGCGCCCAGTTGCACGTCAACGGCCCGCGGCATCACATCTACTCGCGCGGACTCGACGAATTCACACACTTGTTCCCCGAGCTCGGCAACGACCTCGACATCGTCGCCGACGACTGGATTATCGACGGCGAGATCATTGCGTGGGAGGGCGGCCCGCTCGCTTTCGGCGAGCTGCAACAGCGCCTCGGACGCCGACAAGTGCCGTTGACGATGCTGCTCGATATTCCGGTCGTGTTCTTTGCGTTCGACGTGTTGCGCGCCGCCGGCCGCGATCTCATCGACGAGCCGCTGCGCGAGCGCAAGCGAGCGCTGGCGCGCTTACCGACGAGGGGCACCATCCGCCTGTCGCCGTCGGAGATGCTCACGGATGCCGGCCAAATCACCGCCGTGTTCGACGCCGCGCTCGAGGCCGGACACGAGGGCACGGTATTCAAAGATCCTGAAAGCACCTACCGGCCGGGAACACGCGGTCGCGCCTGGCTCAAGCTCAAGCGTCCGGTGGGGACGCTCGACGTCGTCGTGACGGCGGCACAGTACGGGCGCGGCAAGCGCGCCGGGTGGTTGTCCGACTTCACCTTCGCCGTGCGTCGCGGCGACGATCTGCTCGATGTCGGCAAGGCGTATAGTGGCCTTACCGATGCAGAGATCCTCGAGCTCACGGAGCATTTCAAGGAAACGTCGTTGTCGCGCCACGACGACGAGCACCGCGTCGAACCGCAGGTGATTCTCGAGGTGGCGTTCGGCGGCGTGCAGCGGAGCACGCGACACCCGAGCGGGTTCGCGCTGCGCTTTCCGCGTATCGTGCGGCGACGACCCGACCTTGCACTGGCCGACATCGATACGGTGGAACGCGTGGAGGAAATCTTCCGGTTACAGACAACACCGTCGCGTGGCGTCTGACCGGTCGGACGACGGCTGTCGCTACCCGTCGTCGCCGCGCTTCCCGATCCGGCCGGTGAGCCAGCCGGCAAGCAATCCACCCGCTACCCCGGCCGCCAGGCCGGCGGGCATGTCCACGGCGTGGTGGTAACGCGTGTACACGCAGGCGACGGTCATGCCGGCCGCCAAGAAGGCGAAGATCCACGCGACACGCCGATGCTCCGGAGTCCACGCCAGGCCGAACACGATCGCCCAGGCGCCGGCCACATGGCCGCTCGGAAAGCAGTTTCCGGAAACCGCACCGTGCTCGATGATGCGATCCATCATCCAGGTGAACACCCAACCATCGAGGGGCGGTAACCCGGCCATCACCGAGGGATCTTCCCACGGGCCGCGAGCGGCCAACCACGGATAGAACACGAAGGCGGAGATGAAACCCACCGCGAGACTCGTGATCACTGCATCGAAGCCGGGAGCCGGCGTCCTGAGCTCCCGTTGCTGCCGCGGGTACCCGACGTAGGCGATGATCACGCCGCCGATCAGGATGATGTAGTACGACCAGTAGAAGAAGTGCATCACCTCCGTCGTCAGCGGATTGATCCACGGAATCATCAGTGTGACGGGCAGATCGCCGAAGATTGCCGCATCCGCAGCGAACAATGACGACTCGAACCAATACGGCGTCGAAGGAAAGATCATGTTGACGGTAAAACCGCCTTCTTCGAAGAGAAAGAGCGCCAGCGGCAGGACGTAGACGTAGCGCAGGAAGCGGGCGAACGCCCGCAGCACACGCTGCCAGCCGGAGGCGAGAGGTACCGACTCCCAACTCGATCCGCGGGGCGGTATGATCGACAAAGTGATGATGATGGCCACGTGAATCGACAGCAGCCAGGCCCACTCATCGACCTCCGCCCGACACCAATAGATGAGCAGACCCATCCATAAGGTGTAGGCAACAACGATAACGTCGACTGCGCACCAGCGGCGCTGTAGCACCGTGAGCCAGCTCATTCGTGCACCTCGACCCGACATGATCTCGAACATGAAAAGACCGACGAGCCCATTGCGCGACACGCGCCGTGGTAACTCGCCGGCACTGCTGAGCTTACTTCTTCTGCTGGGGAGTGTCGCCACGGGCGCCACTCCCCAGGTCAAGCAGCACACGCTGGATGCATTCGAGCGCTACGCGGCACTGACCGAGCAACGCGTGCTGCGCCAATCGCGCTCCACCGGGTCGTTTCTGTACGTCGATTACCTGCCTGCGGCCCAACGCGACGAAATTCTCGCTGACCTTCGGGACGGCGAGATGTACATGGAGAGGCTCGAGACCCGAGACACCACGGGCGCCGAGCTCGACGTGGATGATGGGCTCATCCACCACTGGCTCGGCGTCGTTTTCATTCCCGGCGTCACGAGGAAAAAAACGCTCGAGCTCATTCAAGACTACGATCGCCACGCCCTGATTTACGGTCCCTCGGTCGAGGACGCCCGGATCATCGAGCGGCACGCTGATGATTTTCGCGTCTTCATGCGCTTTCGCAAGAAGAAGGTGATCACCGTCGTCATGGACACGATTCATGAGGTTCGCTACGAAACCCCTGCCGCCGACCGCACGTTCTCGATCTCCCGCACCAGTTCGGTGCGCGAAGTCGAGAATCCCGGGAAGGCCGACGAAACGATCCTCGCCGACGGTGAGGGCGGCGGTTTCTTGTGGCGCATCAATTCCTACTGGCGGTTTCTCGAACGGGACGGCGGCACATATGTTGAGTGCGAATCGATATCGTTGACCCGCACGATCCCGTTCATGGTTCGCTGGCTGGTCGCGCCGTTTGTCAACGACATGCCCCGCGAGCAGCTCGCCGAGCTCCTGCAGGCGACGCGCGGCGCCCTCCTCGAGAACTGATCCATGCGACACATGGTCGCGGTCATTGGTAGCGGTGATCACGACGAGCTACGAGACGCTCTCGCCGAAGCCGCCGGCGCCGCAATCGCCGCGGCCGGGCACGGACTGGTGTGTGGCGGCCTTGGCGGTGTCATGGAAGCAGCGTGCCGAGGCGCCCACGGTGTCCTGGGAGCGGGTAGCGGTCGCATCGTGGCGATACTCCCCGGCACCGATCGTCGCGACGCCAATTCGTACGCCGATCTGATCATCCCCACAGGTCTCGGATATACCCGCAACCTCTTGGTCGTGCTGACCGCCGACGCCGTGGTAGCGGTGGGCGGAGCAAGCGGTACGTTGAGCGAGATCGCCCACGCCTGGCAGCTCGGCAAACCGATCTGCGCACTCACCGGCGCCGCCGGGTGGGCTCGCCAACTCGCCGGCACCTCTCTCGACGCCAAGCGCTCGGACAGTATCTTCGAAGCAGTCGACATCGCCCACATGCAGGAATGGCTGGCGACGACGCTCGGCTGACGCCGCACGCTGTCCGTTTCAGCCCCGCAGCTCTCGAACGGCTTCGGTGAGCGGACCGACAATATCGAACAAGTCGGCCACGATGCCGTAGTCCGCGTATTCGAAGATCGGCGCGCGACCGTCCTTGTTGATCGCCACGATCACGTCGCTGTCGCGCATGCCGACGACGTGCTGGATGGCTCCTGAAATGCCGATCGCAAAGTACAGACGCGGCCGCACTGTCTTGCCCGAGGAGCCGACCTGCAACCCCCGGCTCAACCATCCCTGATCGACCACGGGCCGCGAGGCGGCCAGCGACGCCCCCAACACTTTGGCGAGCTCCGCCACCACCGCC
>CBDUXW010000333.1:0-4373 GCA_965371275.1 uncultured bacterium
GTGACAGGATCGCGCGGGCCGACGCCGAACAGCATTCCAGCCATCAATTGCGAGACTGCGAAGCCGCCGGCCAGGCCGAGAGCGAGGCCGAAGATCACCGGGGTAAGGCCTTGGCGCAGGATCATTCCCAGGACGCTCGAGTGCCGGGCGCCGAGCGCCATGCGGATGCCGATCTCGCGGTCGCGACGGCTCACCGAAAAGGCGATCACCGCGTACACACCGGCGCTTGCGAGCGCCAGCGCGACGAGCGCGAGAAAGACGATCAATCCAATCGTGGTGATGTCGCCCGAGAAATCGTCGTACAGCACCTGACCCATGGTGCGCACGTTGTCGATGGGTTGGTTGGCGTCGATGTTCCAGATCGCTCCGCGCACCTCGTCGATCGCCCGCGACGCATCGGTGCGGGCGCGCGCCACGAGGGCCAAGTTATCGGCCGGATGTTGCGCCAGCGGCAGGTACAGGTGTGGCTCGGGTGGCTGATCGGCATCGGGATTACGGACGTCCGCCACCACCCCGACGATTTCCAGCCACGGCGAGTCGGCATCGACGCCGCCGATCTTCACACGACTCCCGAGTGGATCGTCGCCGTCCCAGTAGCGTGCAACGGCCGCCTCGCTGACCAGGGCCGTGTATCGCGATGCGAGAGCGTCGGCGGTGGAGAAGGCGCGGCCGCGTGTCCGTGGAATGTCGAGTGTCTCGAAGAACCGGGGACTGACAACCACCGTGGCCACCCAGGGCACGTCCCGTTCCGCCGAGGTCGGCCGTTCCTCGATCGCGATCGATCGGTTGGGCTCGCTACCGACCAGCGGCAGGTGGCTGGTCCAGGCCGCGGTCGATATCGCCGGGGTGGCCTCGACGCCGGCGAGGGCCTCGTCGAAGAACGGATCGGCGCCCGTGGTACTGCCGTCGGGGGTGATGCGGTCCACTCGCAGCGTCAGCACGTTGTCGCCCTCGAAGCCCAGATCGATGTCGAGCAGAGCGATCACCGACCGTGAGGCGAGGCTCGCCACCACCAGCAGCACCACGGCCATCGACACTTGCAGGGCCGCCAGCACGCTGCCCGAGCTCGGCAGCATGCGACCCGGCCTCTTGGTCGAGCTGCCGCGGCTCGCCTCGCGGGTCGCCGCCGCCAGGTTGAGACCGGTCGAGCGCAATGCCGGCACCACACCGAAGATCAGCGGGGTCAATAGAGCCAGCAACAGCGCGAACACGAGCACACCGGTATCGATGCGGGCCTCGCGGAACAAGTCGGCGCCGCCCCCCGCCAGGACCACCAGGCCGTCCAGCGTCCAGCGCGCGAAGACGAGGCCCGCAGCACTGCCGAGAATCGCCAACACGGCGCTCTCGGTGACCAACTGGCGCACCAACCGGCTGCGCCGTGCTCCCATTGCCTGCCGCACGGCGAGCTCCTGCCGCCGGGCCGCGGCACGCGACAGCAGCAGGTTGGCGACGTTGGCGCAGGCGATGATCAGAATGAACATTACGGAGCCGGTCAGGAGCGTGAACACCGTCGCGGCGTTGGGCCCGACCATTGCCTCCCGGAACGAAACCACCCGCGCCTCCCAGCCGGTGTTGGAGGCCGGAAACTCACGCTGCAGCGCCGCTGAGAGGGCGTGAATCTCGTCTTGGGCCGCCGCCACCGGTACACCGTACGACAGGCGCCCGATAACGGTCAGATCACGTTGGTCGCGGGGCGTCAGCGAAACCTCGCGCCTCATCGGCGTCCACACGTCGATGGCGGCGAAGCCGCCGATCTCGAACTCCTCGGGCAGGACGCCGATCACCGTATGGGCAGCGTTGTTGAGCATGACCGTACGGCCCACGATGTCCGGGTCGGAACCGAAGTGACGCTCCCAGGCGCCGTGACTGACGATCGCCACGCCGGCGGCGTCGGCCTCGTCCTCGCCCGGCAAGAAACCGCGGCCCCGTGCCGGCTCGATCCCAAAAACGTCAAAGACGTTTGCTGTCGCGGTTGCAGCGCCGAGGTTTGTCGGGCTATCGACACCGGTCAGCGCAAGCGAAGCGCCGGCGTAGGCTGCCATGTCCTCGAGTGTCGTGGCTCGTTCTCGAAAATCGCGAAAATCGGCCAGCGAAATCGGCGCCCGCACGCGATTGAGCTCGGGATTGGAGCCGCGGATGAAAACGAACGTCGCCGTATCTTCGATCGGCAGGGGAGGAAAGAGAATCAGTCGACCGAGCGAAAAAATCGTGCTGTTCACGCCGATCGCCAAGCCGAGAGTCAGCACGACGACGGCGCTGAAGCCGGGGGACTTACGGAGAGAGCGGCAGCCGAGGCGCAGGTCGGTGACCGCAGAGTCCAGCAGATTTCTCGGCCGCGGTCGCCGCAGGGCGAGTGCTGTACGGGCCAGGTCGAAGATCGCCACGCACCACAGACGCAGCTTGGCTGCCACGCCGTGGCCGGCGGCATCGTGGTAGGCGTCGCGGAAGACGTCGCACATTTCCCGGCGGGTCGTGCCGCCCTGGTCGGGCACGAGCCGCACCAGCCGGCCGTAGATTCGCTCCGAGTAGGAGGCGCTCATTTTCCGGCTCCCAGGACTTCGCCGAGTTGTGCGTCTTTCATGAGGAAAGCGATGCGTTCGGCCTCGGCCACCACCACCTCGCGCCCGAAGGCCGTCAACGTGTAGTAGCTGCGCCGCTCATCGCTCTCATCGGTGTCCGGCGACGCCGCATGGGCCACCAGGCCGAGATCGCGCATTTCCTTGAGCGTTCGATAAAGCGTGCCGGGGCCCAGGAGGCTGCCGCCGGTGCCGCGAGTATTGAGCTTTTTCATGATGCCGTACCCGTGCATGTTGCTGCTGTTGAGCACCAGCAGGATGGCGAACAGCGTGGGGCGTAGCGGCAGCAGGGATTCGGCGTTCGTGTGTGTTCCGGCGCCGTTGCCCGGAGCATTGCCTTTTCGTCGCTTCACCATTCCGGAAACTCCCTTCATGATCGAATATATCCAATTACGAAGATAACTGCCGGAAGTTTCAGGCTCGTACGGCGACAGAAGCGATTTCCAAGAGGAATGCGAGCTCCCGGCGCCGGCAGCTCGCGAAGAAGAGGTCAGTTTCGCTTCCGGTTCGGGGCGCTCCGGCGGCCGTCATCTTCATCGGAACCGGATCGTAAGACCCCCGAGGACCGTACGAGGCAGCCCCGGGCGAACTCCGGCCGGTCGCCGCGCCACGATGTACTGATTGTCGGCCAAGTTCTCGACCGCCGCGAAGAGCCGCACCTGATCGCCGAGGGCCACGTCGCCGGACAGATTCCACACGACAAACGCGTCGGTGGCGCGCCCCGGATCGACGGGTCCCTGGCCGGCCTCAGTTCTCATCGCCGCGCTGTAGGCGGCGTCGATGCCGATGCCCCAGCGTCCCTGCTCGATGCCGATCGCGGCGTGGAGCTGGTGCGGGGCCAGATACGGCAGCTTGTCGCCCGTCTCGACGTCGCCCCACGCCGGGTTACCGCTGTCGAACGTGCTGCGGAATTCGGCGTCGGTATAGGTGTAGGAGAAACGAACCGGAATCGCGATCGGCCAATGCGCCGCCGCCGCCACGTCGTAGGCCGCCGACGCCTCGAGACCCGCGACGAGCGCCTCGCCGCCGTTGAAGAGATCGCCGGACCCGGTGCCTCCCGACGACAGCGTGTCGGCGCCCAGGAGGTTGGAATAGTCGTTGACGAACGCCACCAGTTCGGCCGCCAGCGCGCCGCGTCGCAGCCGGGCGCCGAGCTCGTAGTTGATGCTCTTCTCGGCCTCGGTGAAATCGGTGCTCCCGGGACCCGGCGGGGCGAACCCTTGGTGAATCCCGCCGAACATTCTCAGGTCGGAACGCACGTCGTAACTGATACCGATGCCGGGCACGAAGACCGTCAGAGCGTTGGTGCGTACGCCGGTCGGTGCCATACGCTCCGGATCGTCGCGGGCGTAGTCGGTGCGTACCAGCTCGATATTTTCGACCCGCACGCCCGGAATCAGGCTCCACTTGCCCCAGCCGATCTGATCTTGGACGAAGAAGGCCCAGGCGCGCGCGTCGCTAACGCGGTTGCTCTGACTGCCGGGTGCGCCGGGGCTGGTCATCATCATCCGCCCATCGATCATCTGGAACCCGTCTTCGTGCTGGAAGCGGTCTTCCTGGTCCTGATGAAAGCGCACGCCGAACTCGAACTCGTTGGACGCGCCCCCGACTTCGGGACGCCATCCGACAACCGCGTTGACACCGCGGCCGAAGTAGCGCCGGTTGTTGGCTCGAACGCGGAGCGCATCGCGGTCGCTGGGGGCGCCGCGCGCGATGTCCAGCTCGCCCGCGTGGCTCTCGAGATCGTCGAAGATGCTCCCTAGGCTGACGCTATTGATGCTCTGCAGCTTGTACCAG
>CBDUXW010000334.1:0-4359 GCA_965371275.1 uncultured bacterium
AGGGGGGCGGCGGGTATTCAAAAAAATTGAACTGCGTTCCGCACCGTCACCGTCCCTGCCTATGAAGCGCCCGTGCCGCCACCGCACCCTTGTTAGTTGCCGGCGCTCCCGGCATATTTCCCCAACGCACCAATGCTCCCCCCCGACCGGACCACATCATGAGCGAATCCGAGCAGCGCCACACAGACCTCACTCTCGGCGGCGTCGACCGCCGCGCATTCATGGGCTTCTTCTCCGCCACCGGCCTCGCGGGCACGCTGTTCCCCGGCGTTTTGTGGGCCCAGTTCCGCGGCCAGAACGAGGGGGAACCGACGATCACCGCCGCGATGATCGCCGAGGCCGAGAAGATCGCCGGTCTCGAGTTCACCGACGAGGAGCGCGACGACATGCGCCGCGGCCTCGACCGCAACGTGCGGGCCTATCGCCAGTTACACGAGCTCGACATCCCCAACGAGGTACCGCCGGCGCTGCTGTTCGAGCCGATGATGCCGGGCGTGGAAGTCGACACCGACCGTGAGGAGATCCCGATCCGGGTGAGCCGGCAAAGCCCGCCGGCGGTTACCGACAACAAAGAAGAGCTGGCGTTCTTGCCGCTCACGCAGCTCGCCGAATTGGTGCGAACGCGCCAGGTGAGCTCGGTCGAGCTGACGACCATGTATCTGGATCGGCTCAAGCGTTACGACCCCAAGCTGTTGTTCGTCGTCAACCTCACCGAAGAGCTGGCACTGCAGCAGGCGCGGCGGGCCGACCAGGAAATCGCTCTGGGCAACTACCGCGGTCCGTTGCACGGCATCCCGTGGGGCGCCAAAGATTTGTTGTCGGCACGCGGCTACAAGACGAGCTGGGGGGCCGCACCATACAAGGATCAGGTAATCGACCAGGACGCGACCGTGGTGCGTCGACTCGACGATGCCGGCGCCGTGCTCGTGGCCAAGCTCACGCTCGGCGCCCTGGCGCAGGGCGACCGCTGGTACGGCGGTCGCACACGAAATCCCTGGAATACCCGGCAGGGCTCGAGCGGCTCGTCGGCCGGACCGGGCTCGGCGACGGCGGCCGGCTGCGTCGGCTTTTCGCTCGGCACGGAAACGCGCGGCAGTATTACCTCCCCCAGCACGCGCAACGGCGTCACCGGCATGCGCCCATCGTTTGGTCGAGTAAGCCGTGCCGGCGCCATGACGCTGTCGTGGAGCATGGACAAGATCGGGCCGATGTGTCGCAGTGTCGAGGATTGCGCGCTGGTCTTCGCCGCCATCCACGGCGCCGACGGCATGGATCCGAGCGCCCGCTCCCTGCCCTTCGCCTGGGACCCGTATCGCGACCCGCGCAGCCTGCGAATCGGCTACCTGGCCGGCGCCTTCGAGCCCGGGGAGCGTTACCCCAACCGCGATTTCGATCTCGCTGCGCTGCGGGTGTTGGAGCAGGAGCTCGACATCGACCTCGTGCCCGTCGAGTTGCCCGACTTCCCGGTCGGCGCCATGAGCTTCGTGCTCACCGCCGAAGCGGGCGCCGCTTTCGAGGAGCTCACCCTCAGCGGTCGCGACGACTTGATGGACGACTCGTCGTGGCCCAACACCTTCCGCACCGCGCGTCTGATCCCGGCCGTCGAATACATCAACGCCAACCGGGCCCGGACGATGTACATGCGGCATTTCTCCGAGGCGATGCGCGATATCGACGTGTTCGTGACGCCGACGTCGCGCGGCGGTGTCGTGGGAGCAACCAACCTGACGGGGCATCCCCAGGTGGTCGTGCCCAACGGCTTCAGCGAGCAAGGAACGCCGTACTCCATCTCGTTCGTCGGCGGCCTGTACAAGGACGCCGATGCCCTGCTCGTGGCCCACGCCTACCAGCAGGTTACGGACTTTCATCTCCGGCACCCGGATGTCGATGCGCAGCCGATGCCCGAAGCACAACAGTAAGAGCGACCCTGCAGAGAACCGAACGAGAGACGGCCGCCCGTGTCGGGACCGACGCAGGCGGCCATCAAAAACGGAGGCAGCATGCACGGGACAATCACCCGGAACGTGATCTGTGGATTGATGACGGTCGCGCTTGTGAGCACAGCGGGCGGTGGACTGGGAGAGAGGGGTCGCGCGCTCGCCGCCCAGAGCTCGGAAGTGCCGGGACCATCGTTCGAGGAAGTACTCAGCCTCGAGTCCGCGGGCGCCCCGGCCATCTCACCCGACGGCGCCAGTATCGCCTATCAGGTGCGCAGCACCGACTGGGAGAACAACGGCACCGACACCGAGATCTGGCTGGCCCGCGACGGCACAGCGCCGTTCCCGCTGACCAACGATCCCGAGGGCAGCAGCTCGAACCCACGCTGGTCGCCCGACGGCCGCTGGCTGGCATTCTTCGCCGATCGCGGCGAAGACGGCCGCCAGCCGTACCTGATCGACCCGCGCGGCGGCGAAGCTCGGCCGATGATCGATGTGGAGCAAAGCATCAGCGCTCTTCGATGGTCGCCGGACGGCACGCACATCGCCTTCACGGCCACGCAGCCCGAGCCGGACGATATGAAGGCGAGGCGCGAGAAATACGGCGACTTCGAGTTCGACGACGCCGAGTACCGGATGACCCACCTGTGGGTCGTCGAGCTGGCGCCCGCCACCTCCGGAAAGTATGTCTACGAGGGAGAAGCGCGGTGGCTGGCAGGGGGCGACGAGATGACGGTCGGCAGCTTCGCCTTCTCGCCCGACGGCACACGTATCGCGTTCGACCATCGGCCGGACCCGCTGATTACCTCGTCGGGCGACACCGACATCTCGGTCGTTGATGTCGCCGGCGGCGAGGTTTCCGAACTGGTACACCAGCCCATGCCCGACAGCGGTCCCGTATGGTCGCCCGACGGCGAGTGGATCCTGTTCGGCACGGCAATGGGATCGCCCGAGTACTACTACCGAAACCGTGAGCTGGCGTTGATTCCCGCGGCCGGCGGCGCGATGCGCGTGATCACGGAATCGTTCGATGAGAACCCCGGCGCGGTGCGCTGGAACCAGGCCGGCATCACGTTCATCGCCAGCCAACGGACGCGGCGGCAGCTTTTTCGTGTCGATCCGGGCGACGGCTCCGTCGCAACGATCGCCGACACGCCCCGATCGATTTCCTCCGTATCGTTCGCCGACGACGGCAACACCGTGGCGGTGCTCGCCGACGCCGGCGGCCGGTTGCCGGAAATCTATCGCGGCACGCTCGACACCTGGAACCTCGAGCAGGTCACCGACATGACCGCGCAGACCGATGGATGGCCGCTGGGCAGCCGTGAGGTGATCACCTGGAACAGCGAAGACGGCGCCGAAATCGAGGGCGTGCTGTTCAAGCCCGAGGGCTACGATCCCGCGCAACGCTATCCGCTGCTGGTCGTCATTCATGGCGGCCCGACCGGCACATCCCGGCCGCAGCTCGCTCCCGGCGGCGTGTACCCGGTGTTGCAGTGGCTGGCCAAGGGCGCCGTCGTGCTGATGCCCAACTATCGCGGCTCGGCGGGCTACGGCGAGGCGTTTCGCGCGCTCAACGTGCGCAACCTGGGCGTCGGCGACGCCTGGGACGTGATGAGCGGCGTGCAGTATCTCGTCGACGAGGGCATTGCCGACGCCGAGCGGATGGGGGCGATGGGCTGGAGCCAGGGCGGTTACATCTCCGCCTTCCTCACGACCACGACGACGGAGTTCCAAGCCATCTCTGTAGGCGCCGGGATCTCGAATTGGATGACCTACTACGTGAACACCGACATCCACCCGTTCACGCGCCAGTATCTCAAGGCGACCCCGTGGGACGACCCCGAGATCTACGCCAAGACCTCCCCCATAACCTACATCCTGCAGGCGCAAACACCGACGCTCATCCAGCACGGCGAGTTCGACCGCCGCGTGCCGATTCCCAACGCCTACGAGCTGCTGCAAGGCCTCCGCGATCAGGAAGTCGAGGCCGATCTCGTCGTGTACAAGGGCTTCGGCCACGGCATCACCAAGCCCAAGGAGCGGCTCGCGGCCGTGTGGCACAACTGGCAGTGGTTTTCCCGCTACATCTGGGACGAGGAGATCGCGATTCCGATCGATCGGTGATTCGGATCCCCGGTGAGTTGACACTCCGGCGCCCCGGTCGCTACCTTCGAGTTGGACACTGACTCCCACGATTTGAAGGAAGGTTTCCAATGCGCGCATTCGCTCGATCCATGATCCTCGGCGTTCTGGCCCTGGCCCTCGCTGCCGTACCGGCGTTGGCGCAGGAACAGAAAATGGATCTCGAGAAGTTCGTCGGCACCTACGAGTTCGAAGCCCCGGACTTCGGCCTGATCGGCATCGTCGTCGCGGTTACCGATGCGGGACAGCTGACACTGGAGGCCATGGATGCGCCGCC
>CBDUXW010000335.1:0-4310 GCA_965371275.1 uncultured bacterium
GTCTTGCGAGCGAAGAAGCTGAGGGCTGCGGGGACGAGGGCCAGGCCGATGGCAATGGCGCCGGACACGACGTACACGGTGTTACCGGTGGCCAGCAGCGGCGCGCCCATCAAGAAGGCGTCGATGACGTAGTGCGCCACGATACAGGTAAGCAGGCCGAGCCGCAGGAAGGCGATGCCGAAGATCAGGCCGCCGATCGTCAGCTCGATTCCCCGCAGGTATACCGGGTACACGGGGTAGGTGGAGTGGGCGAAGGCCCAGATGGCGGCCGGTATGAGCAGCGCCAGCGCCGTCGACTTGAGATACCGCTTGAAGAGACAGATCCCGAAGAGCCGGTACGTGACTTCCTCGGACACCGCCGCCACGAGACTGATCGCCAGCGGCGCCAGAAACGGCCAGTACAGATCGAACACCTGTGAGTACGGGCCTTCGGCCGGCAGCCAGGCGCCCATGTAGCGCTGCGCGAACCAGTAGAAGAGCGTCAGGTAGCCGATGAAGCCGAAGCCCAGCCCATAGCCCCGCAGGCTGGCTGCGGCAATCGATGGATGCAAGAAGTCTCCGGTGGCCGCCTCACGGAAACCGACCAGCCTGCCGGGGAACACTTCCTCGCTCAACGAAATTCCGGCCGCCGTCGTGAACAGCACGATGGCGCCGTACAACGCCGACAGCAGGGTGAGCGCGATGATCATCACGCCGATGTAGGCGGCCCAGGAGAAGTCCGTCGGATACGTGGACTTGAGCGTCGGCCAGTTCATGCCGTTGAAGAGCAACAACAGCAGACTGACGAGCGCCCCGAGCGCGATCGCCGGCTTCCAGTCGAGCTCCTCCTTGCGGACTCGAACGAAGGCGATGCCGATGGCGATGAACGAGAGGATCGCCGTGATCCCGAAGGCGGCGAGGGCCAGCACCGTGCCCACCGACAACGCTTCGGTGTATTGGCGCGCGAATTCTTCGGGGACGCGAAGGTAGTGGTTGAAGCTGCCGACCTCGTCGCCTTGAATGCGTACCGACATGCGGATGACGCCGGTGCCCGCCTCCGGATCGTCGGGGCGCCAGTCGATCTCGGAGCCGCGCAAGTCCCACGTGAACAGGTGGTCGGTGCGATTGTCCCGCTGCTGGCTCGACTCGCCGGTGAGTTCCCAACCACCGAGGTCGAATCCACGCGCGGCGAGAAAATCCTGTGCCCGCCCGAGCGCGTCGGCCGCCTCCAGGTCGGCGCCCGCCGCGGCCTCCTCGATGACGTGGCTGAAGCCGGTGATCGTTCCATCGACGCCGACCAGCACGATCCATTCTTCTTTTTCCTGCGGGCGGAACCACCGCATCTCCCAGGCCCAGATCGCCACCTCCTCGTTGGCGATGCGGCTGGCCTCCTCGAGTCCGAGGTTGCGCTGCAGAAAGTGCAGACTGACGTCATCGCCGAAGAACACCACGACCCGCTTGAAACGATCGGCGCTGGCGCCCCGCTCGGCGAGGAAGTCTTCGCCGATCACCGTGGCTTCGGCGCGCGTTACCTCGAGGCGTACGTTGGCCTGCGGAAATACCGAGGAGTACAGAAGCAGGAACGCCGCCAGGCCGGTGACGCCGACGAAAAGAAGGAAGAGGTCAGGTTTCGTTAGCTTGCTCATGTGGCGCGAGTATCGCGATTTTTCCTGCGCGTCGCCACCTCTACGAGGCTTTCGGCACGCTGGGTGATGCGACGAGGTCTCCGTTACAGGGTGCTAAAAGATCGCGGCGACCGCTTGGCTCACCGCCCGCAGCCAGGGCTCCGGGAAGATCCCAACGGCGAGTACGAAGATCGCCAGCGCGGCAAGGGCCACCGAACTGGCCAACGGCGTGGGGTCGCCCGCCGTCGCCACCGGTTGGTCGTCGGGCTCCATGTACATCACGACCAGGACGCGGAGGTAGTAGTACAGGGCGATGCCCGAGGCCAGGACCATGGCGAGCGCGAGGCCTATCCGGCCGGCCTCCACCGCCGCGCCGAGAACTGCGAACTTGGCGAGGAACCCGCCGGTGGGCGGCACCCCCGCCAGCGACAAAAACATCACCGTGAGCAACAGCGACAAGACCGGACGGCGGCGACCCAGTCCCCGATAGCTGCGCAGGTTGTCGGCATCGACGTCGGCGTCGCACGACAACACCGTCACTACGCCGAAGGCGCCGAGCGTGGTCGCCACGTACGTCAACATGTAGAACACCGCAGCCTCGCTGCCGGCGGCGCCACCCACGGCGAGGGCCACGAACACGTAGCCGAGATGGGCCACGCTCGAGTACGCCAGGAGCCTCTTGATGTCGTCCTGCAACAGCGCCAGCAGGTTGCCGCCGAACATGCTGAGCACGGCGAGGCCGACGAGCATCGCGGCGAAGGTGGAATCGTCGATCCCCGCGGCCAGCAATCGCACCAGCACCGCGACCACGGCTGCCTTCGAGCCGGTGGCGATCAAGGCGGTCACGGGCGCCGGCGCCCCCTGATACACGTCCGGCGACCACATATGGAATGGCACCAGGGCGAGCTTGAAGGCGAATCCGGCGATCAAGAACAGCATTCCGGCCATCGCCCAGACTGCTTCGGGACGTGTTCCCGAGCGCAACAGCGAATTGACCAGCTGCATAGCGGGCTGCAACAGGAGCGTGCCGGTTGCCGCGTACACCAGGGCGATGCCGAACAAGATCAGTCCCGATGCCAGCGCCGCGAGGATCAGATACTTGGCGGCAGCCTCCAGCGAGTCATTGCGCCGGCGGAGGTAGCCGAGCAGCGCGTACAGCGACACGGCGAGGATCTCGAGACCGAGGAAGAACGAAAGAAAATGGATGCTGCAGGCGAGAACCGCCATCCCCGTGGCCGCGAAGAGCAGCAAGGCGTAGAAGGCTTCGCCCTCGCGCCGGCGCGCCTGCAGGTAAGGGCGCGACAGGACCACCAGAATTCCGGTTGCCGACAGTAGCAACACCAGGAAGAGAAAGGAGTAGTCGTCGAAGCGCAACAACGTCGTCACGTCGCGGGCGGCGCTCGCTCGTGTCATGCCGGTGGCGGCGAGCGCGATGCCGATGGTGCCGACCGTGATCGCGTGCAGGCGGCTCGGCCGCGCACCCAGCGCGCCGGCCAACATGACCAACGTGCCGCCCAGCGCCAGGGCGATCAGCGGACTCACGATGACGAGGTCTGCCACTGTCATGATGCCGGCCCGCCTTGCGCGCGCGCCGTCGTGACCCGATGGAAAGTTCGGGGTGGGGAGTCCGCAGCGAGCTCTGCCGTCCTCGGCCGGCCCGCCGGCGACGCCGGATCGGCAGGGTCGAAACGAACGTCTCTTGTCATCAAGGCGTCGAGCGTCGTCTCGGTGCTGTCCAACGCGGATTGCGGGAACAGGCCGATGGCAAACACGAGGAGCGCCAACACGACCAACACGATGAGCTCGTGCCGGCGCAGATCGTCGATCGCATTTTGCGAGCGGGCCGGGCCGTAGAAAACCTCCTGCATGAATCGCAGCAGCGCGACGGTGCCGATCACGATGCCGATCACGGCCGCCGCGACAAGGCGTGGGGAGGCCGGATAGCTTCCCAGCAGGGTGAGAAACTCGCCGATGAAATTGCCCATGCCCGGTACGCCTACCGAGGCCAGCACGAACAGCAAAGCGAACGCTGCCAGCCGCGGTACCCGTGCCGAGAGACCACCCAACTCGGAGAGCTCTCGAGTGTGGACACGTTCCTGGATCATCCCCGCGATCGCGAACAGCGCACCCGTCGCTAGGCCGTGCGCCAGCATCTGGAACACGGCACCCTGCACCGCTGCCAGTCTCCAGGCGGCGATGCCGAGCACCACGAAGCCCATGTGGCTGACGCTGGAATAGGCAATCAGTCTCTTCATGTCGGTTTGGCCGTAGGCGAGCACCGCGCCGTAGATGATGCCGATGACGCCGATCAGGGCGATCGGTCCGGAAAAATCGGCCGCGGCCTGGGGAAACAGAGGCACCGCGAAGCGGATCAGGCCGTATCCACCGGTCTTCAGCAGCAGCCCGGCGAGCAACACGCTGCCGGCCGTGGGCGCCTCGGTGTGGGCATCGGGCAGCCAGCTGTGAACCGGGAACAGCGGCAACTTGACCGCGAAGGCAACGAAGAAGCCGAGAAACAGCCAGCGCGCAGTTTCCAGCGGCAAGGGTGTGCCGAGAAGAAGGAGATAATCCGTCGTCATCTCGCCCGACGCAGCGGCGTGGGTGTAGTACAGACTGAGGATGGCGATGAGCAGGAACAACCCGCTGATCATGGTGTAGATGACGAACTTGATGGCCGCTCGGATCCGTCCTTCGTGACCCCAGATG
>CBDUXW010000336.1:0-4307 GCA_965371275.1 uncultured bacterium
GTCTACAGCCTGTCGAAAACCGAGAGCATGACCGGCTGGAGGCTGGGCTGGGTTATCGGACCGCCCGAGCTGATACGGGCGGTGACGGTGATCAACCAGTACACGGTCACCTGTGCCCCAACCCTGGCGCAGCGGGCTGCGCTCGAAGCGTTCGGACCCGCCGCCGTCGAGCGCTCGGGCCGCATGCGCGCCGAATTCGACCGCAAGCGACGCCTGATGACCGAGCTCATCGAGACCGAGCTGGGCCTGCCTTACGTCGAGCCGGCAGGAGCCTTTTTCGTGCTCGTCGAGGCCGCACCGCACGGCAACAGCCTTGAAGTCGCTCGTGACGTGCTGCAGGAGACCGGGGTGATCACGGTTCCCGGCGCCGGTTTCGGCCACCAGGCCGGACACTTCCTCCGCCTCTCGTTTTCCGCAACCGAGGACGAGATCCGCGAAGGACTGCGACGCCTGGGGGGCTATCCGTTCGAAGCCGCAACCGGCGCCTGACCGTCGTTCCTTTTGAGTCGTCGACGCGACCGGGATATAACCTCGGCGCGGCCACGGTTCGAGCCGGGGCCGCAAGCCGACCGGAAGTCCACCAGTTGATGGAGTGTTCGATGAGCCGCTCGCACCGCCTTTTCGTGACCGTGTTGATCGCGGCGCTGTCGCTGCCGTCCCTTGCCGCGGCGCGCCAAGCCGAGGAATCGGTCGACCTCGAGATGATCGCCGCCATCCGCGAGGAGGGCCTCGAGCGCTCGCGCGTGTGGGCAACGTTCAGCCAGTACGTCGATGTGTTCGGTCCGCGACTCACCGCGACACCGGCGTTCAACGAGGCGGCACGGTGGTCGCGCGAC
Organism: uncultured bacterium; assembly: GCA_965371275.1. Taxonomy (GTDB): domain Bacteria; phylum Acidobacteriota; class UBA890; order UBA890; family UBA890; genus CBDCBL01. Next base: position 837 of record CBDUXW010000336.1, read on the forward strand.
GAGCTCCAGTCGTGGGGCCTCGACGAGGCTCGCCTGGAAACCTTTCCCTTCGGTCGCGGCTGGACCCTCGAACACTTCACGCTGGAGATGGTCGAGCCCCGCTACATGCCGTTGATGGGATATCCGCGGGCGTGGAGCCCGTCGACGGACGGTGAGCTGCTTGCCTCGCCGGTTCTGCTGGCCGACATTTCCGAGACCGAACTGGCGGCGTACAGCGGCCGCCTCCGCAATGCGATCGTCATGACGCGTCCCGAGCAAACGCAGTTCATCACCGCGGACCGCGACGACCCACCCGACTACCGCGACACCGGAATGGAGGCCGGCGGTGAACGCTGGAGTCCGACGAGCCGCGCCGACCTCAGCGCCGCGGAGCAGGCGCAGCGACAAGCGCAGCGCGCCGCCCAGCGGCAGGCACGCGCCCAGCGGCAAGCCGTAGCGCGGGTGCTGAGCAGCGAGGGGGCCGGCGTCATTCTCGAACCGAGTCGCAGCGAGCATGGCACGCTCTTCGTGCTCGGCCAGAGCCGCGACGATGATGACGCGGTACCGACGGTCGTCATGGCGCCGGAGCACTACAACATGATCACTCGCTTGATCGAGCGCGGCATCGAAGTGAAGTTGCGCGTCAGAATCGACGGTCGCTTCCACGAAGAAGACACCAACAGTTACAACGTGATTGTCGAGATACCGGGTTCTGATCCGGAAATCGGCGACGAAGTGGTGATGATCGGCGCCCACCTCGACTCGTGGCACTCGGCGGCGGGCGCCACCGACAACGCCGATGGCAGCGCCACCGTCATGGAGGCCATGCGCATTCTGCAGGCCATCGGCGCGCGACCGCGACGCACCATTCGCATGGCGCTGTGGGGCGGCGAGGAGCAAGGACTTCATGGGTCGCGACGTTACGTCGAGCGCCACTTGTCGGGCGCAGCCAACGCCGCGGCGCGCGACGAGTTCTCTGTGTATTTCAACCTCGATCCCGGCGCCGGGCCGATAAACGGATTCTTCGTCGAGGGCAACCCGGCGGTCATTCCCTTCTTCGCAGCCAACCTGGCGCCGTTCCAGGACCTGCGCGAGACCACGCTCACGATGGGCGGGATCTGTTGCACCGACCACCTGAGCTTCATCGCCGAGGGGCTGCCGGGGTTCCAGCCCATCCATTCCTACGACGACTATGACGTTCGCACGCACCACACCAACGTCGACTCGTACGAACGGATCCGCGAGGAAGACTTGATGCAGGCATCGGTCGTGATGGCCTCGTTGCTGTACCACGCTGCCATGCGGGACGAAAAAATTCCCCGGGCGCCGGCTGTCGCCGCAGGCCGCTGAGCGGCCGGTAACACGCTCCTGAACGAGTTTGGGGGTTCCGAGTCGCCGGATGCCCGCAATCAAGCCGTTATTTACTCTGACTCGTCCCGGCAAGTACGATTACCGCATGAAGCACACTCGACTTGCTCTCTCTGTGATCATCGTTGCCGTTTCGGTTGCCGCCGCCGGGGCCACGTTCGGCTACGCCGGCGCCGTGAATCCGACGACGGTCGACGGCTCCGAATTTCCCGAGCAGCCCGCGCGACCCCAGCCGCAAGACGCATTCCGGACGATCGTCATCGACCCGGGACACGGCGGCTCCGAGATCGGCGCCGTGGGCCCCACCGGCGTCACGGAAAAAGCCGTGGCCTTCGATATCGCGCAGCGTCTCCACGACCTGATCGAGGAGCGCCTCGGCCTCGACGCCCGGCTGACCCGCGAGTCGGACGTCAACAGGGATCTCGAGCAACGAACCGCGTTTGCCAACAACCTGAAAGCAGATGTCTTCGTATCGATCCACGCGAACTCATATCGCGGCAAGGGCGTACACGGATCCGAGACTTTTTTCCTGTCGGACCAGGCGACCGACGACGACGCCCGCCGGCTCGCCGCCCTCGAGAACGACGTGCTCGAGCTGCAAGGACCAGCTTCGGGAGACTCGGGCCTGCAGATGCTGCTTTGGGACATGGCCCAGACACAGCACTTGTTCGAGAGCAGCGTGCTCGCCGAAATGATCCAGGTACGACTCAACAGCCTTGCCGGCACGACTGATCGCGGCATCAAGCAGGCGCCGTTCAGGGTGCTCAAGGGCGCCAACATGCCGGCGGTCCTCGTCGAGGTCGGTTTTCTGTCGAACCCCGACGAGGAGCGCCTACTCGCCGATCCCCAGTATCGCCAGCGCGTTGCGGAGCAGCTCTACGAGAGCCTCAATCAGTATCGGCGGCGACAAGCCGAGCTGATCGGCGGCTCGCAGCGCTGACGCTCGTCAACGTAGCCCTCGGAGTCGGAGTTGGATGAGGCGGAATGACCCCAAATTTCCCTGGCGCGTCGTCGCGATCGCGATGCTGCTCTCTGCACTACTCGCCTTCGCCGCGTGGATGGTTGTCGGACCATCAGCATCGGAGACGCCGATCGCGGCAATTGACGCGGCAGCGCCCGCTACGACGGAGCCCACCACAGGACCGGGCACGCCGGAAACACCAGACAGCGAACCGCAGCTACTCGACGCCGCGCCGGCGACGCAGCTCGATTCCGACAGCCGCGCGGCGCGGGCACTGTTGGCGCGCGAGCGCGCCACTCGCGGCACCATGGACCTGCAGCTCTTCCTCATTGTTCCCGGCCTCGAACGACTCATCCCGGTGCCGCGTACGGCGTTCGCTCCGGCGACACTCGATGCACAGGCGCAACGCGCCGTCGAGGAGCTGATCGAGTGGGCCGGAACTGAGACCACCTCTCCGGTCCCCCCCCAGGCCATCGTGCGCGAGGTATGGGTGTCGCCGGGTGGCATCGCCTACGTCGACTTCGATCGGTCGTTTTACGTGTTTGGCGGCGGCGGGTCGCTGGGCGAGTTGCACACGGTGTACAGCGTGGTCGCGACGCTGGCCGTGAGCTTCCCCGAAATCGATGCCGTGCAGATTCTCATCGACGGCGCCCCGGTCGAAACGTTGGCGGGACACATCGACCTGTCGCGGCCGCTGCGCCCGTCCGACGAGTGGGTGTTGCTGGAACGAAACTCCGGCCTGCGGCAGAACTCGGAACATGGCTGACGTCGGACTCGACACGGAACATCCGACGCTGATCTTCGCGACCCGCAACCCGGGTAAGGTCAGCGAGATGAACGACCTGCTCCTCGACAGCCGTTGGATTGTCGCCCCGATGCCCGACGACATTCCCGAATACGAGGAGACGGGAACGACCTTCGCCGAGAACGCGCGCGGCAAGGCGCTGTTCACCGCGCGGCGTGTTGACATGCCGGTGCTCGCCGACGACTCCGGACTCGAAGTCGAGGCGCTCGGAGGCGAACCCGGAGTGCGCTCGGCTCGCTACATCGACCCGGCGATCAGTCAGGAGGCACGCAACCGCGGTTTGCTCGACAATCTCGAGGGCATCGGCGCCGGGCAACGCGGGGCGCGATTCGTGTGCCACCTCGTCCTCGCCTGTCAT
>CBDUXW010000337.1:0-4297 GCA_965371275.1 uncultured bacterium
CGGAGAGAAACTCCGCCCCGATGAACTCCCATCGGGCGCCCTCGGGAAGCGTGGCGCCGGCAACCTTGTTCACCGACCGCAAGACGCTGTTGGCCTTGCCGATCATCCAGCCGGGGACTTCGGCGCACCACGCGGTGCGAGGCTCGTCCGACTCGGGTTCGGCAGCGCTCGTCGAATCACCATCACGACGCGACTGCTCGCGGACCGCACGCGAAAGTTCCCGCACCGTCACCTTGCTCGCCAGGGCCAGCCAGCGTCGTTCCGACGCCGCCGTCGCCACGCGCGCGAGCGCTTCGGCTTTGGTCAAGGGCAACGCGCCGCTGGAGAAGGCGGCGGAAATCTCGGGTAGAGCAGCGAGCCTCTTGCCCAGGCAAGCCATGCGACGCAGAGACCGGGCGCTGGTTCCGAGCTCTTCGTTGGCGTAGTCGGCCTGTGTGCGATAGCCGAGCCGGTGGAACGAGAGCCGCCCTTCGAGCCGCGCCGCTGCCAGCGCCGCCGGCCGGCGCGCGGCCATGTAGTCGCGGGCGGCATCGACGGCCCTTTGGTCGATCTCTCGTGCCGTAGCAACGGCGCTACGGCCGCTCGGCAAGGCCTCGATCTCTTGATATCCACTCGTTGAGCCCATGGAGATAGTATAACAAAACTACACGAAAGTTACACGAAATGTTGTCCTGAATGACGAGCGACGATCACCTTCACGAATGAACGAGTATCCCCTATCGAGTGATGTCAAAAGGCCGCCGAGGCGGGTCCTATGAAATACATCGCACCCTGGTCGACGGGCGTCACGCCCGGTCGAGAACTCCGGGTCAATTCTCGGAGATCCGATAGAGGAACCTGTAGCCGCGAAGGTAGATCTCCTGGTCGACGATGGCCGGCGAAGCGTCGAAGCCATCATCGAGCGAGTTGCGGGCCAGCACCTCGAAATCGGGGCCGTTCCGGAGTACCACGGCATTGCCGTCGCGGTCGACGATGTAAACGCGATCGGCGGCGCCGACGGGCGACGCGTACACCTCCGCCAAACCCTCCAGGCGTAGCGGGCCGTAGTTCACGTCGCCGGTCTTGGCGTCGACGCTGGAGAGGATGGGCGAGTTGCTCTTGAGGATGTAGAGGTTGTCGCCGTAAAGCAGCGGCGAGGGCACGTAGGGGGTATCTCGGTCGTGCTCCCAGATCACGGCGCCGGAACGGTTGATGTCGCCGCTGGCCGCGGCAAGGCGGATTGCCCGCAACGCGTTGCCCATGAACCCGCTGGTGACGTAGACGAGGCCGTCGGCGGCCACCGGTGACGGAATCGCGTTCATCGTCACACCGTTGCCTTCCCAGATCAGCTCCCCGGTGTCGAGGTCATAGCTGCGCACACGATTGGTGGCGCTGGTAATGACCTGGTGGCGTCCGTCGTGCTCGACGACGATGGGCGTCGTCCAGGAGGTGAGCTCGTCGCGGCCGCTTCGCCAGATCTCCTCGCCGGTGCTCTTGTCGAGGGCAACAATGAAGGACTGGCCTTCGTGATCCCAATTGACGATCAGCTTGTCGCCGGAGAGCGTCGGCGAGGCCCCCTCGCCAAAACCGAGCCGGATGGTCATGTCACCGAGATCCTTCTCCCATTTCAGGTTGCCGTCGAAGTCGTAGCAGTACAGACCTCGGGAACCGAAAAAGGCGTATACGTGTATGCCGTCTGTGACCGCCGAGTTCGAGGCCCAGCTGCCCGTCGGGTGGACGCCCTCGTGGGGCATCTCCTGGCGCGCGGTTCGCTGCCACAGCACGCTGCCGTCGTCGCGGCTGATGGCGAGGATGGCGAACTCTTGGACCGCCGTCGGTGCCACCGAGTGGAACCCTCTCTGTCGTCCGCCGCGGCCGAATGCTCGGCGATGGTCCCCGCCTGCGCCACGGCCAGCCACTCCGGCACCTGCCGTGCCGTCACCCGGCGCTCCGGCAACGTCTGGCTGCGGCGTCGCGCCGGCGGCCGACCCGTCCGACGGAATGGCGGTGAGAACGAAGACTCGATCATCCCAGACGACCGGGGAGGCGGATCCCTTGCCGGGAATCTCCACCTTCCAGCGCACGTTTCTGCCCTCGCCCCATGCCAGCGGCGGGTTTCCGAACGGCGCGACGCCAGTGGCGTCGGGGCCGCGCCATTGAGCCCAGAATCGCTGGGCGTCTTGGGGCAACACCTGAGGCCACGCCACGTTCGATCCGAGGCACAAACAGGCGATGGTCAGCACAGCGGCCTTCTTCATCGATTGGATCCTTTGGGGAATGAACCGAATCGCGTCCGTCACGAATAGTAGCGCGTGCCTCAATGTAGCATTGGGACGAAAACTGCGGCAACTCGTCGTGCGCCACCCGGGTTGATCCGCTTACTACGCGGCGACGGGCGTGACGTCTCCCGTACCACTCGACAACACGGTGGAGGGACGCATCGCCGAGCGCTGTGCGCCCGCTCAGCCGCCGTCGGCGTCCAGATAACCGCGGATCCGCCGGCCGGTCTTGGGCCCCACGACCGCGGCCAGGTCCGCTACTGACGCAGCCTTGACGCCTTTCAGCGATCCGAAGCGGCGCAGCAGGGTGTGCTTGCGTTTGGGTCCGACGCCCGGGATGTCATCGAGCACCGACTCGCGCAGGCGTTTCTGCCGCAGATTGCGGTGGTATGTGATGGCAAATCGATGCGCTTCGTCGCGGACCCTCTGCAGGAGACGCATAGCTTCCGGATAACGCACCAGTGGGATCGGCATCGCCTGCTCGGCGACGTAGAGCATCTCCTCTTCCTTGGCGATGCCGGCCACCGGTTGCGCCGCCATACCCAGGGCCTCGAGCTCCTTGCGGGCCGCGTTGAGCTGGCCGCGACCGCCGTCGATCAACAGCAGGTCCGGCGGCTCACGGTCGCCGGCGACGACGCGCTTGAAGTGGCGCTCCACGACCTGGGCGATCGACTTGTAGTCGTCAGGCGTGTCGAGACCGCGCACCTTGAATCGCTTGTAGCCTGACTTGTCGAAGGCGCCGCCGCGCAGGCGCACGAGCGCCGCCACGATCTCGCCGCCCTGCGTGTTGGAGATGTCGATGCACTCGATGCACACCGGCGGCGCACTCAGATCCATGAGCTCCTGCAGCGTTCGGGCCCCGGCCTCGTCGGAAGTCCTGTCGTAGCGGGTGCTGAACGCCAACTCGGCATTGCTGGCGACAAGCTCGAGCAGGCGCCGCTTCTCGCCGCGCTGCGGCACGAGGATCTTGACCGCGGCACGGCGCTGCTGGCGCAGCCAGGCCTCGATCGTCTCCTGGTCCGTGACCGTGAACGGCACGCACACCTCGGGAGGGAAGTACTGCTCGCCGTGGTAGTACTGCTGCAGGAAGGTCGACAGCAGCTCCTCGTCGCCGATACCGCCGACGCTGTCCCAGAAGAACTCCTTACGGTCGACGACGATGCCGCGGCGCATCAGGAACACCTGCAAAGCGACGCGCTCCCCTACCCGGTGGATGGCGAACGTGTCGCGGTCCTGCAGGCCGGTCGAGGCCACCTTCTGCTCGCGCGCCGTCAACTGCACGGTGTTGAGCAAGTCGCGGTAGTGGGCGGCGCGCTCGTACTCCTGGGTCGCCGCCGCCTCGCTCATCCTGACCTCGAGGTCGGCGCTCAAGTCGACGCCGCGGCCGCCCAGGAAAAGCAGCGCTTGGTCCACTCGTTCGCGGTAGTCGTCCTCATCACACAGGTCCTGCACGCAGGGACCGGCGCAGCCGCCGATGTCGTAATACAGGCAGGGTCGCTCCCACGAGCCATCGATGTCGATATTGCAGGGACGTACCCCGAACTGGCGGTACGCCAGAAGCTGCGTCATGTGCGCCGTGCTCGCCGGCGCGTACGGCCCGAAGTACTTCTCGCCGTCACTCTTGGCGCCGCGCACATACTGGAGGCGCGGAAAACGCTCGGAGACGACCATACGCAGGTAGGGGTAGTTCTTGTCGTCACGCAGCAGGACGTTGAAGCGCGGCCGGTTCTGTTTGATCAGACTGTTCTCGAGCGCCAGCGCCTCGAGATCCGTGTCGGTGACGATCACGTCGATGTCGACGGCCGCGGCGAGCATGGCCTCCTGCTTGGGCCCGAGCGTGCGCGCGCCTGACAGGTGCGAGCGCACCCGGTCACGGATGCTCTTCGCCTTGCCGACGTAGATCGCCCTCCCCTTTTCATCCTTGAAGAGGTAGACGCCGGCCGAGGTCGGCAGTCTCGCGGCTTTCTCACGCAGAGCATCGACAGACATGCCGCCAATGGTGCCACGAAGGCACCCACCACTAGCGTTGCTCCACCTCT
>CBDUXW010000338.1:0-4297 GCA_965371275.1 uncultured bacterium
CCCCGGGATCGCGCCGGCGCGGTACACGGCCGTGTCTTTGTGGTACTCGTGCCAGTCGAACCAGAACTCGGTGATCGAGGCGATGCGCTGGAGCTGACGGCCCTCGAGCGGCCCGGACACGCCGACCCCCCGGAAGTCGAACTGCGAGCCGCTGCCGGCGTCGAAGAAAGCCGGCGGGTCGGCGCCGGCGACGGCGTACAGATCGAGCTCCTTGCCGTCGAGAACCCGGTTGTAGGCGCGCACTGACTTGCCGTCGGCGGCGACCGCCAGCAGGATGCGGGCGTCGCCGATGCGGTCGGAAACCGGTGTCTGCTCCTGCAGCGTCGTTAGTGGGTATGCCTTGGCGCGCCCGTTGATGTCGACGCCGACGACCAGGTCGCGCGGGCCGAGGTCGCCATCGGGGATGAGCTGCGTGGGGACCGGCATGTTTTCCTGCATCCGCTCGACCCAGTTGGCCGGCGCGTAGTCCGCGAGGTGACCCTCCTCGATGGCCAGAACGCGGCCGTTCGGGTTCTCTGATCGCCAGATCTCGAAGCTCACGGTTTCATAGGGCATCGGTTCGAGAAATTCGCCTTTCAGCGGCCCGTGGATGGCCTCGCCGGTGATCTGCTGCCACCACGTACCGGTTTCCTCGTCCTCCATGATGAAGTTCTGGTTGTTCACGCCCACCAGACGAAAGTGCAAACGCTGTCCGTCGACCTCGGAGCGCCACACCAGACCGGTGTGGCAGAGGGTTCAGTAGGTTACGGCGTAAGGTTCGCCGTCGATCTCGTCGTTGACGATGTGGTAGTAGGCGACCATCAAGATGGGGTAAGCACGTGATTCGTCGCCCACTCGAACGGCCATCACGTAGTCGGCTTCGTCGACGTGGGTCGTCGCCGCCGCGCTGTTGAACGCGACGGTTTCCACGGGCGCGAATATTCCCCACTCGATCAGGTGCTGCGTCGAGAAGAACACCGCGATGGACAGCGCCAGAACCGGGACCGTTGAAGCCAACGGCGCCCACAGTGAGCTGCGCTTTTGCCACATGCGGCCGGCAAGAAAGAGCCCGATTGCCAGGAAGACGAAGGTGATGGTGGTTCCCCACGAGCGCAGGATGTAGAGCCGCTCGATCAACTCCGGGGTGTGAAAGCGCATCGGCATGGCCATTGCGGTAGGCAGTACCACGATCACCAGGCCCCCGGCGGCCATGGCGAAGAGAGCCAGCAAACTGAGTAACTTTCGAAGCATCTCCGTTCCTTTCGGTTGCCCACCGTAGCACGCACGATGTTGCGATCGTGAAGGAGCCGGAGATAGTCTCCGTCGCGTCGAGAACCGTGATTCGAGGACAGCCGATGGGCGACGATGCGTTCGACGTTTTCGAGGTGCTCGAGGACTTCGAGCGATTCAATCAGAAGAACGATGTTTTTCGCCGCTCGTGGTGGGACGACGAGATCCGCAGCGAAGCGTCGGCGCAGTTCTATGCGACCTACCGCGAGCCGCTCGAGAACTTCCGCTCTGCAGACGGTTTTACGCAAAAGGACTACGCGCTGCGTAACGCCGCCTGGCACGTCAGCGACCTCTTCACGGAGCTGAAAGAAAAAAGCGAAGACCGTCGCGAGGGCTTCTCCGACGCGTTTACGGCGCAACGCGACGTGGCGGCCGCGCGTATGGAGTTTCCGTCACCGACTGCGGCCGCGGCAGAGGTCAAGCGCGTCGCCCGCGGCTTCGGCGCCGACCTCGTCGGTGTGACCGACAACGACGAGCGCTGGCTGTATACGCACAAGTTCGCCGACGGCAGCGGCACCGAACGCCCCAACGACATCACGACGGACCTGCCGTACGTCGTCGTGACCGCACAGTCGATGGACTACGACCTGATCCGGACGGTGCCCTCGGCGCTCAGCGGTGCGGCCACCGGCTTCGGTTACTCCATCGACGCGCTGGTAGTGCTGTCGCTCGCCCAGTACATCCGCAATCTCGGTTACAACGCCGTTGCCAGCATGAACGACTCGTCGCTCGCCGTGCCGACGGCGATCAAGGCGGGCCTCGGCGAGTACGGGCGGCACGGCCTGCTGATCACCAAGGAGTTCGGACCTCGGTTGCGCCTCGGCAAGGTGTTCACCGACCTGCCGATGGATCTCGACGCGCCGATTCGTTTCGGCGTCAAGGAATTCTGCGAGGTGTGCCGTCGCTGTGCCGATGCCTGTCCGGTGAGCGCGATCTCGGCCGACCCGCCGTCGGCGGCGCGCCACAACCGTTCCAACATCAAGGGCGTGCGCAAGTGGTCGATCGACGGTGAGAAGTGCTTCGGTTACTGGGTGTCGCAGAACACCGACTGTGCGATCTGTTTGCGGGTCTGCCCATACAACAAGGACTACTCGCGCTGGTGGGTGCGTGCCGGGCGATGGCTCGCCGGTACACCCCTACGTCGTCTGATGCTGTGGCTCGACATCACGCTGGGCTTCGGCGAGCGCATGAAGCCGCGGCGCTGGTGGCAGGGCAGCTAGGCCGGAGAAAAGTTCCAGAACGTGCCTTCGAGCCCCGCCGCGTCGAGCAACGCCTGTGCTTCGTCGGTGCTGCGACCGCGCCAACCGGCGCCGGCGCGTCCCGCGTACCACACGCGTGCCAGCGCCCAGATCACATCCAGGTCCATCACGGCGCCGCGGGGGATCGCCCGTCGCTCGCACCAGGCATCGACATCGGCTTCCGACCGGAAGCTCAACATCGTGGCTCAGGTGAAGGCGATGTTGTCGTACCAGCGGCGCGCCGGTACCGCGAAGTGGACGACGGCGCCGCTGTCCTCGCTGCTACGGCCCACCAGCTTGCCGTCGCGCACGCCGAAATCCATCGGCGCGCCCGATTCCGCACAACGCGTCCGTGTGCGGCCGTCGCTTCCGAGCGCTGCCGGGATCCCGAAGGCGTCCCAGGCGCAGTTGCCCCAGTAGGTCCCACCCTCGACTTCGACCGGAAACTCCGTGGGGACTGCCGAGAACGGGTGGAGCATCCAGATGCGCGTCTCCCCGGGGGCGAGAACGATCTGGTGACCGGCATCGAGGCGCTGCAAGCTGGCGCCGACCTTGTCTTCGCGGAGCTCGAGTACCCGCGCCAGGTCGTCGACGGTCGGCGTTCTAAACGTCTCGATGAGATAACGGTAGGCGGCTGTCCTGACCTGCCAGTCGAGCTCCGACAGTTCGCCGCTCACGGTGCTGCCGCGACCGCTGCACGCCGGTTGGATCGAAGGCGCATGGTTTTCCCTGGACGATGTTGACGGATGATCGCTTCCACGTAATCTTTTCGTTCCGCCGCGACAAGCGCAACAGGCGAGGTGATCGCATGAACAAGCTGGTCGTCGATGCCGAAGGTATCTTGACGTCGGCAGAGGTCAGCGATGATGAGCGCCGTCGGCTGCTGATCGAGGAGCTGCATTTTTCCGAGGAGATCGTCGCCGCGATCCCGCCCGACCTGGACGAGTCCAACCCGTTCTACTAGCGGCGCGGCACCATTTCCGCGGGCATCGTCTGTAGGCAGTCAGTGCGCATGCCCATGGGTGATCTCTTCCTCCGTCGGCTCGCGGACGTCGTGCACGGTCACCTGGAAGTGCAGCGTCTGGCCGGCCAAAGGGTGGTTGCCGTTGATGGTGACTTCGTCGCCGTTGATCTCCGTGATGACAACCAGCAGTTCATCGCCGTCGTCTCCCTCGGCCTCGAACTCCATCCCGGGCTCGATCTCTTCGTCATCGAAAGCATCGCGAGGCACTACTTGAACGAGGTCGGGGTCGTAGACGCCGTAGGCATCCTCGGGCTGCAACGTTACCTGTAGGGCGTCGCCTGCGGCCTTGCCGGTGAGCTCGCGCTCGAGACCGGGGATCAAGTTGTCGGCGCCGTGCAGATAGGCGAGAGGTTCGTCGTCCGTGGACGAGTCAAGCTCGTCGCCGTCGTCGTTGGTGAGTGTGTAGTGGATCGATACGACGCGGTTGTCTTCGATTTTCATGTACGGGTCTCCAGCGGGATCGTGTTTTCGGGGCGGATACCGGCCCACCACCATAGTACCGGAGCCCGACCTACGGCGAGCCCGGTGCGCCGCGGTGCGATGCGTGCGATATCTGTCTCAATACATCCCGGGAATCAGCCGCTTCGTTTCGGCGCGGTAGCGCTCGTACGCTTCGCCGAACTCGGCGACCAGAGCCCGCTCTTCGACGCTGATGCGGTACAGGATCACGGCGGTTGTCGGCAATACGGCGAGGAGCAGGCTGAGCCAGTTGCCCAAGGCGATGCCGAAGCCGAGAAAGCCGATCATCAGGCCCGTGTACGAGGGG
>CBDUXW010000339.1:0-4297 GCA_965371275.1 uncultured bacterium
CCATGACCACGACCTTCACGCTGAGCGGCCTGGTGATCTCGGTGACCACCGGGGGCGGGATCGAAGGTGTCACGGTTGTCGTGACCGACGGGCCGCGCATCGGCGCGTCGGCGATCACCGACGCCAACGGCAACTATTCGATTTCGCGCTTGCTCGGCGGCATGACCGTGAGTGCCGATGCGGGAGGCTTCGCCGAGCAGCTCAAGTCGGTCACCGTGACGGCCGATACGACGCTCGACTTCGAGCTCACCGAGGAGCCGACGGGAGTTCGCGGGCGCCTCACCAACATACTCGTCGGTGGCGGCCTTGGCGGTATCACCGCCCGTGTTCCGGGGGTGGCGAGCACCACCACCGGCGCCAACGGCCGCTATGAGCTCGACTTGATGGGGATATCAGGGCTGGTCGCTCTCGTCTTCAGCGGCCCGGGCGTCTGGACGCGCGAGACCCACACCTCGGTCAACAGCATCGCGGGGGGCGATAGCGGGCTGATTCCCCAGGGTGGCGACTTCGACATGAATTTCTTCGACCACATATTTCGGCGCAACGGCAGCTCGGGGACGACGCGCTGGCTCGGGCAGCCGAGCTTCGAGATCTGGACACGGGAATTCGACTGTACGGAATCGAGCGGTAGCACCTCGTGTACCTCGATGACGGCTACGGCCGACAACGTTCCCAACGCCTTCGAGGGCAACGCGCGCACGGCGATCGCCAACGACCCGGGACCGCTGACGGGTGGCTTCATCGCCGGGGCTCCCGTCACCACCCGTGCCCACGCGACCGGGGACGTCATCACCTCGTCGCAGATGATGCGCGACGGCGTGATCTCGATCGTCTTCATCAACACGCGATTCACGACGAAGTCGTGGGCGAGCTGGCAAACGGTCGGCGACGGCCGCACCGTTGCCGCGCACGTCCAGATTCACTCGTCGCACCGAGACATCGCGTGTGTGTTCAGCCACGAGCTTGCCCACACGCTCGGTTACGAGCACCCGGACGGTCAGTTCAATGTGCCGGGCGACTCCGTCATGCGCTGCGACGGCGTTACCGCCGACGATCGTTTGCACGGCCGCGTGTTGTATCTGCGGCCGCCCGGCAGCCGGACTCCGGACACCGATCCGCCCGACTTCTCGCTCGACGCCAGCACCGCGGGATTCGGCCGCGGAATGCGCCGGACTTTCGAGGCGCACTGATGCGTGGAGATCCTCCGCAAGCGCCTGATCGCCGTCGGCGGATGACCATAGAAAAGCCTGCTGCCGCCGCGCCGGTGGTTTATGCTTGGCCGCTGATCGTTCTCTGACCGGGTGTGTTTCTGATGCTGAACCGCCGTTCGCAACGCTTGTTTGTCGGCTTCCTGTTGATCGTCGCCTGCTTCGCGGCGAGCCCGTCGGCGTGGGCGCAGGAATACGAGATCGCCGCGCCGCCCGTGGTGCTCGTCCGCGTTCCCTTCGATATCGTGGTCAACACGACGGGAGCCGCAGGCGCCCCGGCGCTGTTGCAGATGCGCGCCGCCGGCGGCACGTTCGACGCTGAGCTGCTCGACGATGGCAGCTATGTGGTCGCCGGCATCACCGTTTCGGCGTCCGGCCCGGTCGACTTCGAGCTCATCGAAGGTGGGCGGACGGTTGCTGAGGCCGCGACGCGCGCCGTCCCCGGTTGGGTATCGATCCTGCCGCCCTTGCTGGCAATCCTGATCGCGCTGATCACCCGCAACGTGATTCCGGCGCTGTTTCTGGGCTTGTGGTTCGGCGCCATGTCGATCAACGGCTTCTCGATCGGCGGCGCCTTTACCGGAATGCTCGATGCCTTCCAGGTATATCTGCAGCAGGCGATGCTCCAAGACGGCCGCATGTCGATCATCTTGTTCTCGTTCATGATCGGCGGAATGGTGGGGATCATTTCAAAGAACGGCGGCATGCAGGGCGTGGTCAACAAGATCGTGCCGTTGGCCAACAATCCCAAGAAGGGCCAGGCAGCCACCGGCTTGCTCGGCCTGATCATCTTCTTCGATGACTACGCCAACGTTCTGGTGGTCGGCAACACCATGCGCCAGGTCACCGACAAGCTACGGATCTCACGCGAGAAGCTTGCCTATCTGGTCGACTCCACCGCGGCGCCGGTTTCGTGTGTGGCGTTCGTGACGACGTGGATCGGCTTCGAGGTGGGTCTCATCCAGGGCGCGGTCGACCTGATTCCCGACTTCAACGAAGCTGCCTATTCGGTTTTCCTGAGCTCGATTCCGTACAGTTTCTACCCCATCCTGGCGATGTTCTTCGTGTTCGTCGTGGCGCTCAGCGGCCGCGACTTCGGGCCCATGTACGAGGCTGAGGTGCGGGCGCGAACCACCGGCCAGGTATTGGCTCCCGATGCCCGTGTCGACGAGTCGGCGGGGGGATCGAAGGAGCTCACGCCTACCGAAGGCCAGCCGCACCGGGCGATCAATGCCGTGCTCCCCGTGTTCGTCCTGGTGGCGGGAGTGCTCACCGGGCTCTACGTCACCGGCAGCGGCGACAACCTGCGTGACATCATCGGTAGCGCCGATTCGTACAAATCGTTGATGTGGGCCTCGTTGTCGGGAGTCGTGGTGGCGGCCGCGCTGTCGATCTCGCAGCGAATCCTCTCCATCGCCGACACCATCGATGCCTGGTACGCCGGTCTCAAGGCCATGCTGCTGGCGATGATCATCTTGTGCATGGCCTGGGCGCTTTCCGACGTCACCACCGTCCTGCACACCGCCGACTACCTCGTCGGCGTGCTCGGCGACGCCCTCAATCCGGGGTTCGTGCCGGCGATCGTTTTCGCGCTGTCGGCGGCGACGGCGTTCGCCACCGGCTCGAGTTGGGGCACGATGGGCATTCTGATGCCGCTGGTGGTGCCGCTGACCTGGGCGGTGTTGCAGGCCAACGGCATGGCCAACCCCGAGAACTACTCGATCATGTATTCCACCGTGGCCTGCGTGTTGGCCGGCGCCGTGTGGGGCGACCATTGTTCGCCGATCTCCGACACGACCATCCTGTCGTCGATGGCGAGCGGCTCCGATCACATCGCCCACGTCCGCACCCAGCTTCCCTACGCCATGCTGGTGGGCGCTGTCGGCCTGCTCCTGGGAACCCTGCCGACCGGCTTCGGCTTCCCCTGGTGGCTGTCCATCATTCTCGGCGCCGCCGTACTCTTCACCGCCCACCGTTATCTAGGCAAACCCGTCGATTTAGAGGAAGCCCCGGCGCAGTAGTTTCCGGTCCTTCGGCGTGCTCCCAACAACGGCGCTCCGCTGATGAGCATCAATCGTCAGTGTCTCACCACCCTGACCGTCCTCTTCCTGGTCTGCGCCGTCCCTGCGGCTGCCCAGGACGACGAGGGCCCCAGCTTCTCGGTGGGCGGGCTGTTCTTTGCCGACCTCTACGGCGTCCCCAGTCACCATCTTCCGGAGGGCGATGGTGCGGCAGGGCTGGTGGTGCGGCGTGGCTACCTGACGTTCGACGGCGACACGAACAAGATGTTCTTCGGCCGCCTCAGGTTCGAGCTCAACCAGGCAGGTGAGTTCGAGACGTATACGTACGACGTCGACTTCAAGGACCTGTATGTGGGGGTGCGAGTCCGGCGGCAAACCGTCGTCGTCGGCTTGTCGCCGACACCGACGTTCGATCTGATCGAGTCGATCTGGGGCATGCGGTACCTGGCGCGCACGCCCCTCGACCTACAGGGGATCGCCAGCCGGGATACCGGCGTCGCCGTGCGTGGCCCGCTCAACGGCAGCGGCAGCTTCAGTTACAGGGCGATGGTGGGCTCCGGCGCCGGCTTCGGCGCCGAATCGGGCGATGGCGAGAAATACATGGGGGCCTTTACCTGGAGACCGTCAGGCGATTGGGTCCTCGACGTCTATGCCGATTACGATTTCCTCACCGGTGAGGCCGATCGCGCCACGCTGCAAGCATTCGTCGGCTATACATCGGACCCACTGCGGTGGGGCGCCCACTATTCGTACCAAGACCGGCAGGAGGACGCTCCTCTAGATCTGGCGTCGATGTTCGTCGTGTGGCGGTTGCAAGACGATGCCAGCCTCGTGCTGCGCCTCGATCGTCTCTTCCAGCCGAGTCCCAGGGGCGACGACATCTCGTACCTGCCCTTCGACTCCTCGGCGCCGGCGACGTTCATCATCGCCGGGGCGGAGTTTCGCGTGCGGGAGTGGCTCTCCCTCACGCCCAACGTGGTGATCACCGCCTACGATCGGAACGACGCCGGCCGCCGCCCACCGACGGACGTGTACCTCCGATTGACGTTCTTCCTCGATTTCGAGTAG
>CBDUXW010000340.1:0-4288 GCA_965371275.1 uncultured bacterium
GCCCACCGGCGCCTCGGCTTCCATGTCGCCGACGATGCTGGGCACCGTCGCCGGGCAGGTCATGGGCACCGCCGGCTTCATGGCCCCCGAGCAGATCAACGGCGAGGAGGTCGACAACCGCGCCGACCTGTTCGCCTTCGGCTGCGTGCTGTACGGCATGGTGACCGGCCGCCAGGCGTTCGCCGGCAAGAACGTCCACGAAACGCTGGGCAAGATTCTCTCCGACGAACCGCCGTCGATCGCCGAGGTCGATGACTCCCTGCCCGTCGAGCTGTACCGGATCATTCGCAAGGCGCTGGCCAAGAGCCCGAACAGCCGCTACCAAACGGCGGGTGACCTGGTGATCGATCTGCGATCACTCGGATCCGACGTCGAAACCGGCGCCACGCAGCCGCTGTCCGGCAAGGTGCCGGTCATGGCCGCGCCCGTCGAGTTGAAAGCGGGCATCGGCTGGAAGATCGCCGTTCCGGCGGTCGTTGTGACTGCCGTCGTCGCGGTTATCGCAACGATGTTCGCCACCGGCACCGACCCCGAACCGGTTCGGCGATTCCGGATCCCTTACCCAACGGACACCACGTTCCAAGCCAGGTTCACGCGGGGGCTCGACATCTCGCCCGACGGCACGCGGATCGCCTTCAACGCTGACCGCCAGCTGTGGATGCGCTCGGTCGATGATTTCGACGCCGCGCCTATCCGCGGCACCGAAGGTTCCCGCGCACCGTCCTTTTCACCCGACGGCCAGCAGCTCGCCTTCTGGGGCGACGACGGTCAGATGAAGAAGGTGGCGATTACTGGAGGCGCGCCGATATCGTTGGGCTCGGCGCCGCGGCGAGCCTTCGGGGCCAGCTGGGCGGACGACGGCAACATCTACTTTGGCCAGGGTCCCGACCGCATATTCCGCGTTTCGGAGAACGGCGGCGAGCCGCAGCTGGTCGTTGCCGTGGAAGACGGCGAGTATGCTGGCTCGCCGCAGTTGCTTCCCGACGGCGAGTGGCTGCTGTTCACGCTGAGCGCCAGCGGCACCTGGGCGGATGCCAGTATCGTGGCCCAGTCGCTATCGAGCGACGACCGCAAGGTGTTGGTGTCAGGCGGCACCGACGGTCGCTACGTGCCCACGGGGCACCTCGTGTACACGCTCGACGGCAACCTGCTCGCGGCGCCTTTCGACGTCGGCAGCGTGGAGCGCACCAGCGGCCCGGTGGCGCTGGTCGAAGGAGTCGCCTGGAGCAACGGCAGCGGATCGGCGCAATATGCCTTCTCGCAGCGCGGCGGACTGGTGTATGTGCCGGGCGCCGGTGTCGCCGGCGGCTTCAAGCTCGTTTGGGCGGATCGGCGCGGCGATATCGAGCCGCTGGATTTCGAGCCGCGCCTCTCAAACTACCTGAGTCTGTCGCCTGACGGGCGGCGCATTGCCGTCGAAGTCATGGGTGGCGAGGGTAGCTTCGATATCTGGATCCTCGACATTGACACCGGTGCCGAGCTGCGGTTGACGGCGGAGAGCAGCAGCCGCATGCCTCTTTGGTCGCCCGACGGCGAGTGGCTGTTCTTTCACACGGATCATGGCGGAGACTGGGATATCTGGCGCCAACGAGCCGATCGCAGCCAGGCTGCGGAGCTGGTTCTGGATGGTGAGGGAATCCAGCGACCCTTTTCGATCTCCGCCGACGGGGCAACGCTGCTGTTCGACGTCGGGGTGGGCCAGGCGGGGCAAGATATCGGCGTGCTCGATCTGTCGGGCGAGCCGACGGCGAAGATCGTGCTTGCCACGCCGGCCGCCGAGGCGCGGCCGAGCGTGTCGCCCGACGGGCGCTTCTTCGCTTTTCAGTCGAACGAATCGGGTTCCTCCGCCGTCTACGTTCAGGAGATCGCGACAGGCAGTGTGTTTCCGGTTTCTACCGAGGGCCCCGCCGGCGCCCCGGAGTGGTCGAAAGACGGCAACGAGATTTTTTTCGGCGTCCTCGGCAGCCAGATGTGGGCCGCAGCAGTGACCACGGAGCCGCAATTTTCGGTGGCTGCGACCGTCGAGATCGGCCGATTCGTGCGACGCGCACTGTCGAACTTCAATGCCACCGCCGACGGCCAGAGATTCCTGGCCACGGTGCCGGCGAACAACCTCGGGCAAGCAGCCGATGAGGGTCCGGGCCCGGGCATCGACGTGGTGCTGAACTGGTTCGAGGAATTGAAGCGGCGGGCGCCACGGCGATGACGTTGTTGCCATCAGGCGATCCCGGCCGCGCAGATCTGCAGATCCGCTGACAATCGGAGGGCTCGTGATGAAGAAAGCCGCCGTCGTTTGCCTCGTTGTGCTGCTCTCGATGGGCATGACCATTGCCGTCGGCGCTGCGCCGCGTGCGGTTACCGATGCGGTACAACAGCGCGCCGTAGATACGGCCAATGCCGGCGACTGGCCGCACTGGCGTGGGCCGGACGGCACCGGCGTCGCCCGGGGCGCGACGTTGCCGAGCACCTGGAACGATACCGACAACATCGCCTGGAAGGCGGAGCTGCGTGGCCTGGGCGTTTCGTCGCCGATCGTGGTTGGCGATCGCGTAATCGTTACCTATCAGATCGGTCGGAGCGTGCGCCAACGCGGCACGCACCCGACGCTGGCACGCGGTCCCGGATCCGATGAGGGCGTCGAGCAGCCGCTCGGCGGCGCACGCGCCGACACCGCCGATCCCACCGTGATGTTCGCCGTGGCGGCGTTCGATCGCGCCGCCGGCGGCTTGCTGTGGGAGTACGAGTTTGCGGCCGAGGACACGGAGCACCCGGTGCACGACAAGCACAACCTCGCCAGCCCCAGCCCGGTGAGCGACGGCGAGCGAGTGTACGCCTGGTTCGGCACCGGGCAGATCGTCGCCCTGGACATGGACGGTGAGCCGCTGTGGCAGCGCCATCTGGGCCGCGAGTACGCACCCTTCGACTTGCAGTGGGGCGCTGCCAGCTCGCCGACGGTGTATGGCGACTCGCTGATTCTGCAGTGCGACCATCCGCGCGAGTCGTATCTGTTGTGGCTCGACAAGCGCACCGGCGCCGAGCAGCGCAAGCTCGATCGCGGCAGCGGCATGCACTCGCACAGCACGCCGGTTGTGGTACCCGGGCCGCGCGGCGACGAGCTCATCGTCAACTCCAGCGAGCGGCTCGAGTCGTTGGACCCGCTTACCGGTGAGCTGCGCTGGTACGCCGGCGAGCCCAACCGGTTTCCGATACCCGTGCCGACCTACGCCGCCGGCATCCTTTATACGAGCCGCGGTTACCGGGCGGGCCCGTACATGGCGATCCGCTTGGGCGGCGAGGGCGACGTTACCGACACCGAGGTGCTGTGGCGGGTGCCGACCGGCGCCCCGTACGTCGCCTCGATCCTGTACTACGACGGGCTGATTTACATGGCCAACGGCAACGGCATCGCCTCGGTAATCGACCCGGGCACCGGTGAGCGGCTGTGGCAGGAGCGCATCGGTGGCGTGTACACGGCAACGCCGGTGGCCGGCGACGGCAAGGTGTATCTATTCAGCGAAACCGGCGACGCGGTCGTCCTGGAAGCCGGCCGCTCACCGCGCGTCCTGTCACGCAACGCCCTCAACGAGCGCGTCATCGCCTCGCCGGCCATCGCCGGCGGCCGCATCTTCGTGCGCACCGACCGGCACCTGGTGGCCATCGGGAGCTGAGGGACGCTTCGCGCACTCATTCGGCAGGCCGGAATCACGGGCAACCGAGTGAAGCAGCGATCTCGATGATCTCTTCGTCGACCGACGGGGGAACGGGTTCGTCGTGCTCGCGCAGGCTCTCATAGGAGACGCCAACGGGGTACGCCCTTTCCGTAACAGGAGAGCCGGGTGCTGGTTCGTCTGCCAGAATCCACCGTATACTGGCGCCACAATGACGAAACTTGGGCGTGCGTTGCTCATCATTGGAGTGCTCTGTATGGCGTTGGTGGCGAGCGCCGGCTTTGCGCAGCGTGGCCCGGGCGGCCTGGATGGGCCGCTGAATGCCGCCGGCGCGACGCTTACGGAGTCGGCGAACGCCGCGCCGCGGCGGGTGCCCGCCTCGTCGCTGCAAGAGCAGAACCTCGTCCTCGGCCGGTACTGCTTTCGCTGCCACAACGATCAGGATCTGACCGGGGGGCTGAGCTTCGAAGCGTTCGATGTGGCGCGCGCCGCCGACAACGCCGAGGTCGCCGAGCGGATGATTCGCAAGCTGCGTACCGGCATGATGCCGCCGCCGCCTGCGCAGCGGCCCGACGCGGCTACCTACTAGAGCTTTATCGCGGCGCTCGAAACAACGATCG
>CBDUXW010000341.1:0-4283 GCA_965371275.1 uncultured bacterium
GCTGCGCGGAGGAGGCATTTCCCTCCTCGAGAGTTCGCGGGATGACGTCGAGGTAGTGCGTCGTTCCGAGCGACGCAGCGGCGGGGCGAGCCAGGTCGAGCATCGTGCCCACGTAGTCGCGCATCGACATGACACGCTCGGTCACGGGGTCGATTACGTCGGCGTCGAGGCCGAAACGCATACCTTTCCAGCGCAGGTCCTCCAGGTAGGCGCCCGGTAGACACGGTTCCGGCTCACCGGCGCGATGGGCCTCGGCGTGCGCAACCACCAGAGCCTGTATCAGGGCGACAATGGAGGCGGTGCGCGGGATCGAGATCTGCACGTCGCACATCCTCACTTCCACAGTGCCGTACTGCGGGTGGACCCGGACGTTCCACCAGATCTGCCGCGGCTTGGTGATGGCGCCGGCCTCGATGAGCTTGTCGATCTGTGCCGAGAACTGCGCGAAATCGTCGAGGCGAGGCGGAATACCGGCGCGGGGAAACGCACCGAAAGCGTACACGCGCGCCGCGTCCCATCCGGTGTCCACACCATCCAGGAAGGGCGAATTGGCGGCCAACGCAATGAGCGGACCGATCCATTTCCGCATGCAGTTGGCAATGTACACCGCCCTATCCCCATCATCTACGCCCACATGCACGTGCAGCCCGAACGTGATGTTGCGCTGCGCTACGTACCCCAGTTGATCGCGTACCCAGTGGTAGTCGGGAGTATCGACAAAGCCTTGAGCCTTGGGGTCGGCGTACGGATGGGTGCCGCTCAGGCCGAGCGTACATCCGGCGCCTTCGGCCAGCGCCTGCACCTGCTGCCGCTTCTCGACGAGCAGTTCCATACCGTGCTCGACCGACTCCGCAACTGCGGTGTTGGCCTCGATGAGGGTGAGCAGCAGGTCGTACGCTAGTCGACTGCGCAGCTCTTCGCTGTCGACGAGCGCGAGCAAGTCATCGACCTTCGGCACCAGATCGCCCGTCTGGGGGTCGCAAATCTGATATTCCTCTTCGATGCCGAGGGTCGGCTCAGGGCTGGCGACAAATTCGAAAGGCATGGCGATACCAAAGGGTCAGTGCACAGAAGCGGGAGTGTACCAAAACCCCCGACCTTTCGGACTCCGGGAGGTGCCGCGGCCTACAAGCCCATCCGTTCCTCGATGTAGTCGCGGATAGCGAGCGCCGTCTGCAGCGCTCGCCTACCTGCCTTCCCGTCGCAGCGAGGCGTGCCGCGACTCTCGCAGTTGGCGACGAAATCGACAAGCTGGCGCACCAACGGCTCCTCGTCCGGCGGGTCGATCCGATCTGTCTCGATACCGCTCGGTGTTCCGGCGGTGCGAACCAAACGATAATGCTCCACCGTCTGCGCCGTGTAGTCCACCGACAAGTACGCCTCGGGCTGAAAGATCCGCACCTTTCGAATCCGGTTCACGCTGACCCGGCTGGCGGTCAGATTGACGATGCATCCATTACCGAACTCGAGCCGCGCGTTGGCGAAGTCGATCGCGTCCGTGAGGATCGGCACGCCGACCGCACGTATCTCGACAACTTCACCGTCCACCAGCGAATGGACGATGTCGATGTCGTGGATCATCAAATCGAGAATCACGTCGGTTTCCAGGCTGCGCGACACCAGAGATCCGAGGCGGTCGACCTCGATGAAACCCGGCTCTTTGACAATCTTCGACATGGCCTCGACGGCGGGATTGAAACGCTCGACGTGACCCACCTGCAGCACTCTGTCCCCCGCCCTCGCCGCATCGATCAACCCGTCAGCCTCGGGTAACGACGGCGCCAGCGGTTTCTCTACGAGCAGATCGCGACCCGCCTCGAGGCACGCCAGGCCGACTTCGTAGTGATCCGGCGTCGGCACGGCAATGGTCACGGCGTCGACCTCCGCCAGTAGCCCGGCCAGGTCGGCGAAGCTGGTCGCGCTGAACTCGGCGGCGACGCTGTCGCGCCGCTCCGCGTCGACGTCGTGAACGCCAACGAGCACGCAGCCTTCGATCTGATCGTACACACGCGCATGGTGCCGGCCCATGACGCCGACACCCACCACGCCGACGCGGATCATGATGCTTGCCTTCGGGCGATCACGGCCAGGCCGGCGGCGTCGGCCTGCTCACGAAACAGCTCGATATCAAAGATCACGGTACACCCGGCCTCGACACACAGTGCCGAGGCCTCGACGTCGGCCATCGTGGCAACGGTCGCCGCACCGACAACAGGCACATCGAATCTGAGGTCCTGCTCGGGCTTGGCCACCTTGACGACGACGACGCCCGGGCCCGCCAGCGACGCGGCCCGCCGGATGCATGCGTCGGTTCCTTCCATTGCTTCGACGGCGACGACGGCGCGATCTTTGACGACGACCGTCTGACCGATGTCGTGGGCCCCGAGCGATTTGGCGACCTTCCATCCGTGGGCGATGTCGTCGCGCTCTCGCTCGTCGGGAGTGCGCTCGCTGAGCGCGCCTTCCTCGACCAGGTGGTTTTGCAGAAAATCCGTCGACGCAAGCAGCTCGATGCCGGCACCGGCCAACAGGTTGGCCACGGTTTGGATCAGCGCGTCCGTATGGCGCACGGGGACGGACGCCAGCAACTGCTGCATCGCCTCGTTGTCGGCGCCGTCGTAGATCCGCTGTTGCTCGACCTTGCCCGCCATCACGGCCTGGCGCACACCTTGGGTACTGAGCTCTCCGAGGAGGCCCAGGAAGCCGCCGACATCACCCCACTCGAGCCAGCGGATATCGTCGACGATGTCTGCGAGCCGCGGGTCGGTGACGCCCACGATCGCCAATGCGATTACCTGACGCCCGGCCGCCAGCGCCTCACGCGCGACGACGAGCGGCATCTGCGTGCTGCCGGCGATCAGCGCCAGGGCTTCACTTGACGATTCCGTGCTCACTTTTCCGGACGAAGTCGACGAGCGTGGCGATCTCGGGAGCTTCGAAACCTTCGGTATCGATGGCCTCGAGAGCCTGCGTCGTGTTCAGGTTGCTGCGAAACAACAGGCGAAAGGCGAGCTTGAGCTGCGCCAAAGCGTCAGAATCGAAGCCTCGTCGCTTGAGTCCCACCGTGTTCAGACCGAATACCTGGCAGTGGTTGCCCTGCACGGTGCAATACGGCACGACGTCCTTGGTGACGCCGGCGTAGGCGGCGACAAAGGCGTGCTGGCCGACGCGACGGTACTGCTCGACACCGGAGAACGCGCCCACGTTTACCCAATCTTCGATGATGACGTGGCCGGCGAGTGTCGCGGCGTTGCCGAATATCACGTGGTCACCGATCATGGAGTCGTGAGCCAGGTGGCAGTAGGCCATGAACAGGTTGTCGGAGCCCACTCTGGTTACACCGCCGCCGCCCTCGGTGCCCCGATTGGCGGTAACGAACTCGCGGAACACGTTGCGATCGCCGGCTTCCAAGTACGACACCTCGCCGTGAAACTTCAGGTCCTGCGGGATCGTACCGATGCAGGCGTGTGGAAAGACCTGGCAATCGACGCCCAGCGTCGTGTAGCCGTCGACTACCGCGTGGGCGTCCACCCTGGTGCCCGCCCCGAGGCGCACCTGGGGTCCGATCGTCGCGTACGGACCGATGACGACGCCGTCGGCAAGCTCCGCACCGTCGTCAACGACCGCCGTCGGATGGACATTCGGGCCGCTGGAAGCGATGGCGCGGCTCATTCCGACCCCACTTCCGGAACGTCGGTCATTACCGACAGAAGTGTGGCCTCGACCGCCAGCTCGCCGTCCACGGTGGCGCGACCGGCGACCTTGCAAGCCCGAGCGCGCACCTGAACGACCTTGATCTCACAGCGTAGCTGGTCGCCCGGCACTACCGGGCGGCGAAAACGGACCTTGTCGGCGCCTGCGAAATAGACGTACTTGTTGGTCATGTCCCGTTGCTCCGCAAGCCACAGGACCGCTCCCACCTGCGCCATCGCCTCGAGAACCAGGACGCCGGGCATCACCGGGTTGCCCGGGAAATGGCCTTGAAAAAACGGTTCGTTGATCGTGACGTTCTTGATGCCGACGATGCGTTTTCCGGGCTCCACCTCGATGATCCGATCGACGAGCAAGAGCGGGTAGCGGTGCGGCAGAATTTCCTGGATGCGTCGAGCATCGAGGCTCACTCGTCCTCCTCGTCCGTTGAATCGACCGCGGCCTCCAAGCGCCGCACGCGTCGGATCAGTTGGGGAAGAGATCGCAGGGCCACTACGGCTCGTCGCCACGTTGACGCCTCCAGGTGCGGGTATCCCCCCACCTGCTCGCCCGCAGCCACGTCGCTCGTCACC
>CBDUXW010000342.1:0-4281 GCA_965371275.1 uncultured bacterium
CCATCACAGATTCACTGCGGGTTACCAGCTTGCTGGTCGTCCCGAGTGGTTTTTCACCGCAGGAGCACGTCATGCGAATCCAGCGATCCTGTCTGTGTGCTGCCCATTCACGCCTCCGTGTCGCTGCGTTCGCCGTGCTGTGCGTTGTCGCGATGCTCGGTTCCGCGTGCACGCTTACGTTCGACGGCGGCGACGGCGCCGTCGTCAGCGCCGCAGACGATCTGGCTTCGCGCATCGATCCCATCGTCGAGGCGGCGATGGAGGCGTCGCGGATACCGGGAATCTCGGTGGGCATCATGCAAGGCGATGATGTCGTGCTTGCCAAGGGCTACGGCTTCGCCGATGTCGAGAACCAGGTGCCGGCCACCGAGAACACCGTCTATCGCATCGGATCGGTCACCAAACAGTTCACTGCCGCCGCCATCATGTTGCTCGTAGAGGAGGGCAAGCTGACGCTCGACGCCGACCTCACAGAGTTTTTTCCCGACTATCCGACCGGCGGCCGCCGCGTCACCATCGAGCGACTCTTGAACCACACCTCCGGAATCAAGGGTTACACCGAGATGCGGGAGCTCGGTGACGTCGAGCGCGACGATCTGACGCACGAGCAGCTCATCGAGCTCTTTTCGTCGGCGCCGTTCGAGTTCGAGCCCGGCGACCGCTACCAGTACAACAACTCGGCGTTCTATTTGCTGGGCGTGATCATCGAGAAGATCAGCGGCGTCAGCTACGCCGAGTTCATCCGCCAGCAGATCTTCGAGCCGCTCGGCATGGACAACAGCCACTACCTGTATGTCGCGTCCATCGTGCCGCGGCGCGCCGAGGGATACGAGGTGCGCGACGGTGAGCTGGTCAACGACTCGTACCTCAGCATGCACTTGCCCTACGCGGCCGGCTCCCTGGGGTCGAGCGTGGTGGATTTGCTCGCCTGGCAACGGGCGCTGATCCACAGTCGGGCGGTGAACCCCGCTAGCTTCGCGTCGATGACCGCGCCCGGCGTGCTCAATGACGGCTCCGCAATCGACTACGGCTATGGACTCGGGCTGTCCGAGATGGAGGGCCATCGCAAGATCCAACACGGTGGCGGCATCAATGGGTTCCGCACGCAGCTTTCCTACTACCCCGACGACGAGCTGACTGTGGTGGTGCTGGCGAACATCGGTTCCGCCGACCCCGCTGTCCTGGAATCCCGGATCGCGCATTCGATGCTCGGCATTGCCGACGAGCCGCTCGTGGAGGTCGAGTTGTCGGCGGCGGAGCTCGAGATGTACGCGGGGGTCTACAATCCGGGGCGCGCACCCATCGGGGTGCGGCTGGTGGACGGCGCGCTGCGCACGCTGGGCGACCGGTTGGTTGCCTTGGGCGATCACCGATTCGTGATGGAGTCTGATCCGTACGCACGCATAACGTTCACCGTAGAAAACGGCGTTGCGGTGTCGATGCGCCGCGAGCGCGAGGGCTCCACGATGGTGGCGCCGCGCGTCGAGCAGTAGCGGACTGGGCCGGAGGACGCGATGCTACGCAACATGGGCGGCGCACTCGCCGGATTGGTCACGCTGGCTGCGGTGTCGTTCGCCGTCGAGGGGCTGCAGATCGGGTTGATGCCCCGGTGGTTCAACGACAGCTTCCCCGGGATGATGATCATCTCGCTGTACACGATCGCCAGCGCTTTCCTCGGCGGCTATGTGGCGGCGTGGATCGGCGACGGCTTCCGCGCCGCGTGGATCATGGCGGTCATGCAAACGGCGTTCAATATCGTGGCCTATTCTTCGATGTCCGACTTCGCGCCGACCTGGGTATGGATTTCGTTGATTGCACTCGTACCGGCGGCGATTCTGCTCGGTGGAAGGCAGGGCGCTGCGCCGAACGCCACCCCGCTGTCTGCCGAGGTCTCCGTCGAGTAGATCCGATCGTCGAGTATGAGAGGCGGCGTCAGCCGAAGACGCCGTCGGTCGCGAGCGTTGCGATGTCCGCCGCTGTGTAGCCGAGCTCGCCGAGAATTTCGTCGCCATCGGCGCCGGCCGCAACGCCGGGGTGGCGGTACGTCGTCGGCGTCTCGCTGAACCGAATGGCGTTGGCTACCTGGCGTTCCGACGTGTCTCCTTCGCCCACCTCGACCAGCATGTCCGGTGCCTCGACCTCGGCGCGCGCGATCGCCTCTGTCACGGTGAGCACGGGGTCGGCGCAGGCGTCGGCGCCGTCGAGGAGGTCGGTCCATTCGGCGAGCGTTCGCTCGCCCACCAGCGCAGCGATCTTCTCCTTCAATTCGGGCTCCGCCGCCGCCAGAGGTGTTTCGTGCAGATCGCGACGGCCGGCGGCGTCGCAGAAGCGTTCCCAGAGGGCGGGCTCGAGGCCGCCCAGCGCCAGATGCCGCCCGTCGGCGGTTTCGTACACGCCGTAACGGGAGCCGCCGTTGAGCAGCCCGGAGCCGGCGTCTGCGGCTCCCGCGCCGGTCAAGACCTCGCTGGCGGCGAGCAGGTTCCACATCAGCGCCGTGTCGTAGAGGCTGGCACCGACGTGCTGCCCGGCGCCGGTCTCGGCGCGATGGATGACCGCGGCGAGGATACCGGCAACGGCGTTCATGGCCGCCGCCAGGTCGACCATCTGCATGCCGAGGGGATAGGGGCTGGTGCCGGTCGCCAGAATGCCCGACAGCGCCAAGGCGTTGAGGTCGTGGGCGGCGGCCTCTCGATGTGGGCCGGTGTCGCCGAAGCTGTTGATCGAGCAGTAGATGAGGCCGGGGTTCCGGGCGCGCAGCGTGTCGAAGCCCAAGCCGAGGCACTCCATCACCCCGGGGCGGAATTGTTCGACGACGACGTCGTGCGACTCGAGCAGGCGATGCACGACGGCGGTGGCGCCCGGCTTCTTCAAATCGAGACACAGCGAGCGCTTGGATCTGCCCAGCACTCCGTGCCAGGCCGAATCGCGGCCGTCGGGCGGCGGCAGGTCGCGCACCGCATCGCGGCGATGCGGTGCCTCGATGCGCACCACGTCGGCGCCGAGATCGGCGAGCACCATGGTGGCGAACGGGCCCGGGACTAGGGTCGAAAAATCGAGGATTTTCAGACGAGACAGCGGCGGCATGGCGCCGATTCTAACGCGGCGGGCTGACGACCCACCGTATCGCGGATGCCCGGCGAGCTCGAAACTTCAATGCGCCGCGCGTACCGCCTGTCCCGGCCGTACCCCTTCGACGAGCTCTCCCTGGTCGACCACCACGACGCCGTTGATCAGCACGTACTCGATGCCCGCGGAGGGGATGGCGGGCTCCGTGTACGTAGACCGGTCGATCACGGTGTAGGGATCGAAGATGGTCAAGTCGGCGTCGGCGCCCGAGCCGATGCGCCCCTTCCGTGTCATCGCCAGGACACGCTCCTGCAAGCGCTCGGCAGGGGCGATGGTCATGCGCCGCAACGCATCCATGAGATCGAGAACTTCGAGCTCGCGAACGTAGCGGCCGAGGACCTTGGCGTAGGTACCGGTGGAGCGCGGATGCCCCCGGCCGTTGTCGATGATGCCGTCGCTGGCGATCATGGTGAGCGGGTGCACGAGGGCGGCGCGCGTCATTTCCTCCGTGCGGCTATGGATGATCACCCCTCCACCTTGGGCGCGATAGCGGCCGAAGCTCTCCCGATCGAGACGCTCGCCGGTCTCTGCCCATTGGTGAATCCCGAAGCGCTCGTCGTCCCAGTCTTCCCAGCCGTCGAACAGCGCCGACTCGATCATCGTCATCCCTGCTTCGTAGGGATAGGCTTCGGTCGTGATGTCGAGCCCCTCGTCGCGGGCTGCGTCGATCATTTCGAGGAAATCACCGGTTTGGGCCCCGCCGCTCGAGTTGGCGTGCACTACATGAACCGACGCTCCGGTGTTGCGGGCGCCGGCGATGGCCTCGGCCAGGCCGTCGAGTCCCCCGCGGGCGTGAATATGCGCAGCCGCGCCGTTGTCGACGCCGACGCGCAGCATGGTTTCGAACTCCTCGACGCTTGCCGCCGGTGTGTAGGCGATGCCGAATCCCACCGCAACGGCGCCCTGTGCCAGGCCTTCGCCGATGCGCCGTTCCATCTCTTCGATCTGCGCCGCGTCAGCCGCCAGGTTGTTTGCCGGTCCGCTGGGCAGGAACTGTCCGGCGTCTTCCATGACGATCATGCGCACCGGAATGTGCCCGATGCTCACCCCGTAGTTGACGATTTGTCCGCCGTCTCGGTCGGCGTACCACTCGGCGACGTTGCCCGTCCACACTTCGAGCTCGAGGGCCGTGGTGACACCGTCGCGCACCATCAG
>CBDUXW010000343.1:0-4274 GCA_965371275.1 uncultured bacterium
ACCGGATCGGCACGTTCAATCCGGCGCTCATGCTCCACGGTGCGCAGAAGGTCGGTTCCCTGTACCCGATAGCTGACACGCTCGGCGCCGCCACCGACGGCGTTTTCGTCGGCTGCGAGGCAAGGGATGGCCGGGTCGCCGTCATCGATGTCGGCGACGAACGCGATGCTGTTGGTGCTGGCGTCGGTCAGGCGTTCGAGGGCGCTGCCGAGGTCGTAACCCGCCATGCGCAGCTCCTCGGCCAGCCGGTCGACTGCAATCCGCGCCTGCTGGCGCAATGCCGCCTGGTCTTGCTGCGCCTCGGCGGTTGCCTGGCTCTCCAAGAGCACGCTGTACAGGCCGCCGAGCAACGTCGCGGACACGGCCATCGACACGAGGAGCTCGATCAGCGAATAACCGGTCTCGTTCGGGGTGCGGTTGATCGACATAATCTTCCTCCGCTTACTTGTCGGCGACCAGCGCTACATAGGTCGCTTCTTTGCGCGGGCCGACGACATCGAGCGTCGAGATGACCCGAACACGGATCCGTTTTGCCGATCCCAGGTCGGTGATCTCCCAGCGCCGGGTGTAGTCGTTGACTCCATCGCCGTCGACGTCGAGGACGTCTGAGAAGCCGCCGACGTCAGCGGTGATGGACCCACCGGGTATCAAATTCAGGTAGGCGACCTGGGTGAGTTCTTCCATTCGATCACCGGCGAGGGCGCTCGAGCGTGTGGTATCGGTAGCTGCCCGGTTGGCCTCCACGCTGAGGCCGATCATCTGCGCGGTCATCAAGAACACCAGGCCGGCCATGAACAAGGCCACCAAGACCTCGATCATCGAAAAGCCGTCCGGCGCGCTTCTTTTTGACATCTCTAAATGTGACCAGCGCATGATGTTCTCTCTGTCAGTGAACTGCTTTCAGAAGCCTATAACACGCCGTGAAGCTTTTTCAAGCGCTACATTGATTTTTTAATAGTTATGACGTGTTATATAACGTTATCATAACTTATGATGATCAGAACTGATCAACAACATGCGTTCAAAAGCGACGACCGGTCGCACCTGGACGCTAACCTGTTGGTCATCTCGACCTAACCTAAACGACTTTTTCGGCATCGGAAAGGGCGTCGACCCCGAGAACCATGCGATGCGAACGCTCGGTGCTAAATTTACAGCAATTGTGGTACGCTCTCCGAGTTGCCGTCTCCCCGGTTGCCAACCCGACGGACAACCCAATGCAAACTCTGTTGCAGGATCTTCGTTACGCCTTCCGTAACCTCAAACAGGCACCGGGATTCACCGCCGTTGCCATCGTGACGCTGGCTCTCGGGATCGGCGCCAACAGCGCCATCTTCAGCGTCGTGAACGGGGTCGTGCTCAGGCCGCTGGAGTACCGCGAGCCGGACAACCTGGTGTTCATTACCAGTAATTTCCCCGGCGAGTCGTACGGCGCGCAGTTCTGGATGTCCGCCCCCGAGTACTTCCAGTATCGGGAGCAAACCACGTCTTTCGACGACATGGGCGTGTACACGACGGGCGAGATCAGCATCACCGGCACCGACACTCCCATCCGTGTGCCGGCAGGTTTCGCATCGGCGAGCTTGTTCACCACGCTCGGTGTCGAGGCGTTCCGCGGGCGTGTCTTCGCCGCCGAGGAAGATCTTCCCGGCGGCGATTCGGCAGCCCTGCTGTCGTACGAGCTGTGGATGAGCGCCTTCGGTGGTCGCGACGACCTGATCGGTGACACGCTTCTGGTGAACGGCGCCCCGAGCACGGTGGTCGGCATCATGCCGCCGCGGTTCGACCTCAACGACAACGGCGTGCAGGTGTGGAGCCTGCTGCAGCTCGATCCGGAAAACCCCGGCAGCCAGTTCTCGCATTACTTGTATGGCGTCGGACGGCTGCGTGAGGGCGTCCCACAGCAGCAGGTACAGGCCGAGCTGGATGTCCTCGTCGCCGGCTGGCTCGAAACGTATCCCGACGCTCACATCCGCCCCGACGGACATGAAATCCAGTTCGAGCCCTTGACGATGCAAGTCATTGGCGACGTGCGACCGGCGCTGTTGACGCTGCTGGGAGCCGTTGGATTCGTGTTGCTCATTGCGTGCGCCAACGTCGGCAACTTGCTGCTGGCTCGCGCCGAGGCGCGACAGAAGGAGATCGCCGTGCGCACGGCGCTGGGCGCCGGGCGCGGTCGACTCCTGCGACAGTTCATTACCGAGAGCGTCGTGATGGCGCTCATCGGGGGGGCGTTCGGCCTTCTGTTGGGGCGGTGGGGAGTTGGTGTGTTGCTGTCCACCAGCGCCGGCAGCATTCCCCGGCTGAGCGAGATCGGTCTGGATGCTTCGGTAGTTGGCTTCACGCTGGCCGTTTCGGTCGCTACCGGGCTGTTGTTCGGTCTCGCCCCGTTGCTGCATCTCACGGTCGACAACCTGTCGGCGGGCCTGCGCGAAGGCGGGCGCACGACGGCGGGCTCGGCGCGCCATCAGCTTCGCCAGCTACTCGTGGTGTCGGAGATCGCCCTCGCCGTGGTTTTGGTGGTGGGTGCCGGCCTGATGCTGCGCAGCTTCGCGGCGTTACAAAGTGTCGATCCCGGCTTCGATCACGATGGCGTGCTCACGTTTCGTTTGTTCTTGCCCTCGGCTACATACGCGGGACCACCGGAGCAGCTGTCGTTTTACCGGGAGCTGAATTCGCGATTGCTCGAGATTCCCGGCGTCGAATCGGCCACCCTGATGAGCGGCTTGCCGCCCATCCGGCGTCTCAACGCCAACACGATGCAGTTCGAAGGCCTCCAGTTCTCCGACGAAGGGCCGCCGTCGGAGGTCGACTACTGGCAATTCGTGATGGACGATTATTTCTCGACGATGGAGATCCCGTTGCTCGAGGGAAGGCTCCCCGTGGCCAGTGACAGCGACCCCGCCGCGCCGGTGGGCGTCATCAACGAGACCATGGCCGACATGTACTGGCCCGATGGGGCACTGGGTCGCCGCCTCCGCCCCGGCAGCGACGCGCCGTGGATCACCGTCGTGGGTGTGGTGGGTGACGTAAAGAACGGCGGCATGGATCAAGATGCCGGCACCGAGCTGTACTTCTATGCGCCCCAGGTTGCCGCCTTGGGTTTCGGCCAGGCGACGATGAATGTCGTGTTACGCACCAGTCTGGAGCCGGTCTCATTGAGCGAGACGGCGCGCCGGACGGTGTGGTCGCTCGACCCATCGTTGCCGCTCACCAACGTGCAGACCATGGAGGAGGCGGTGTTCGGTTCGATGGCCCGGCCGCGCTTCTTGACGATGTTGCTCGGCGTCTTCGGTAGCCTCGCGTTGGCGCTGGCGGCTGTCGGTACCTACGGCGTCATGTCGTACTTCGTCGCCGAGAGGCGGCGCGAGATGGGTATCCGCATGGCGCTTGGCGCCGAGGCCGGCGGTGTCTTGATGCTCGTGCTACGACAAAGCCTCAAGATTGCCGTCGTCGGGCTGGTTGTCGGCGTCGGCGCGGCGTTTGGTCTCAGCCGATTCGTCGAATCTTGGCTCTACGGGGTCTCCGCGTTCGACACGGTGACGTTCGTCGCGGTGCCCGCGATTCTGGCAACGGTTGCGGTAGCCGCCTGCCTGGTCCCGGCGATCCGCGCCACGCGCGTCGATCCGATCGTCGTGCTGAAGGCGGAGTAGGGGAGGCGGCCCGCCGTTCAGGCTCGCCGGGTGCTGATGCAACGGTAGCCCGCCCAGGGTGTGGAAAAATTCCGGGAGGTGCGGAACGTGTCTCCCGAAATCGGCTACCAGTCGGTGTGACGGCGGCCGAAGGCGATCGTCACGACGCCGAGCGCGATCAGTCCGACGCCCCAGACGATCTCCGAGGGCACCATGACGTACCGGTCGAGCATCGACAGCGCGCCGAAGGCGATCAAGGCGATGCCGCAGATTGTCGTGCCGTGTCGGCCGTAGGGCCAACATGTGTACACGACCTTCGTCGGCTGATTTCCCGCCGGCCCGTATTGTTGCTCGCTCATGGATGCTACTCCTTTCGGGTTATTACTACAATTGTAGGAATTCGTCGCAAAAAAAATCTGCCGCATTCACTAGCTGAAGAAGACCTGAATGAGGACGCCCCAGAGAACGGCGGACCCGACGTATTGGTACGCCATTCCGCTGCTTGGACCGATCTCGTCCAGGAGTCGCTCGACGCGCTCCGAGAGCATGGGTCTGAAGCCCAGCAACTGGGGAACGAACTGCAGGCTGGCGGCCATCGGTGCGGTGGATTCGGTGGCGAAGCGGTAGCTCTTCAGCAGCATC
>CBDUXW010000344.1:0-4259 GCA_965371275.1 uncultured bacterium
GTAGGGCGTCGTTCCAGATCGAAGGCGAGCAGCCATCGACAAGCAGAGCATCTCGATGGGCACGCGCGATCGACTCTGCAGGATCGGTGGAATTGACCGCGCAGGAGCTGGATCGTCTCCAAGGGATCCTCATCTCCGATAGCCGCTTCGTCGAACTCGGCCTTCGGCAGGAGGGAGGGTTTATCGGTACTCACGACCGTGCCACCCGTGAACCGATTCCCGAGCACATCAGCGCTCGAGCTGAAGACCTTGGCGACTTGCTCGACGGTCTCGTTGCGTACGAGAAGAAAGCGCTCGCCGGTGGAATCGACGCAGTGGTCATTGCGGCCGCTGTCTCTTTTGGTTTTGTCTACGTGCACCCGTACGTAGACGGCAACGGCAGGATCCACCGGTGGCTGATACACCACACGTTGGCAGCAGCGAGTTACAACCCTCCCGGGCTGGTATTTCCTGTCAGTGCAGCGCTGCTACGCCTTCTTCCCGAATACTCGAATGTGCTTCGCTCATATTCCCAGCCACTCCTGGAGTTCATTGAGTGGCGACCGACGGTAGCCGGTAACGTAAAGGTGCTGAACGAAACGGGTGATTACTACAGGTACTTCGACGCCACATCGCACGCGGAGTTCCTGTATCGGTGCGTCCAAGAAACAGTGCAGCGTGACCTTCCCGACGAGGTCGCCTATCTCGAGGCGTACGATCGTTTTTCACGGGAGGTGCAGACGATCGTGGACCTGCCTGAGCGCACTGTCCAGTTGCTGGTAGGGTTTCTGGAGCAAGGGGACGGCAAGCTCTCAAAGCGAGCCCGCGCCAATGAGTTCGGCAAGCTCGAGGAACACGAACGCGAGGAAGTCGAGCGGTTGTTTGCTGAGTGTTTTGAGTTCAGGTCCCGTACCGTCGACGCGTTATCGATCCAGTGACCCGCCGGCAAATCGTTGACGGGTTGGATAGGTGAAGTTGACCTGGGCGACGCGCGCATGACGAACGTCCGATGACGACCAGGTGGGATTGAACACGTGACCGACACTCCGCACTTTGAACCCCCGACATCCTGGGAAGCCGCCGAGGCCATGTTGACGTTTCGGCCCGTGCGGCCGCGCCACGTGGCCGGATTCCGTCTCGAGAGCTTTGCCGTCCACATGCGCGATCACAAGAAGCGCGAGCTCCCGCCGGGCGGGCGGACCCTGGAAGTGCACTACGGTGGCTTCGTTCTGACACAGACGCGCTTGGACAAGAACGAAGCACGTCGCCAGGCGCTGAGTGTCGCCTACGGCGCCGCGGCTCGTTCGGCTGCCGTGGCCGGCCACGAGGCGAGGACCTACGAGCTTGGCCCCGACTGCCTCGCCGATGACGTCGACGGCAGAAGCCCGGCGGTCGTCGCCTGGCATGACGGCGAGATGTTCTACTTGATTGCCAGCGATCGATTGTCGACGGAGGCGCTGCTCGGCATTGCCGGATCGATGTACGGTTCCGGTGTTCGGGCTTGAGATGCTGACACGATACAGACACCCCCTTGAGAAGGCCGTGAATCCGTGGTCGAATCCTGCCGTCATCATGTCGACCAACGCGAGGAGCGCTGCGGGGTAACGCTCTCCGGGAAATCCCGGATTCAGAGGGCGACTCGCACGAAACAACCTTGGCCGTAGCCACCCGGAGGCTCAATGAGTAACTGGATTGCCGACTTTCGCTATGCGTTCCGCGCCCTGACGCGCCAGCCGACGTTTGCGCTCATTGCGCTGCTGACACTCACCGTGGGTATCGGTGCGAACACCGCGATCTTCAGCATGATCAAAACGGTCCTGCTGAATCCCCTGCCCTATGACGACCCGGAGCAGGTCGTGGTGCTGTGGGAGGTCAACCCCGAGGGCAACCTGGAGCAGGTCTCGATTCCGACGTATATCGACTGGCGGGATGAGACACCCAGCGTCGACGCGCTGGCGGCCTACCGGCAGGTCAACTACACCTTTGTCGGCAACGACGACCCCCGTGATGTGCCGGGTGTGCGCGCGACGCCGGAGCTGTTCGCGGTGCTCAAGGCCGAGGCCCAGATGGGCCGGACCTTCGCGCCGGACGAGGCGATTGTCGGCAACGACCACGTGGCGGTGCTGAGCCACGGCTTCTGGGAACGCACGCTGGGCGGACAGTCAGACCTGATCGGCACGACGATCGACCTGGACGCAGAGCCCTACATGATCATCGGCATCATGCCGCCCGGGTTCGAGTTCCCGACGAGTACCAACGTGGAGCTCTGGACACCGCTGGCGTTCGACCCGAACGATCGGCACGGCCAGTCGCGTCGGGCGCGCTCGCTCGGCGTCGTCGGCCGGATGGGGCCGGAGGCGACGGTCGAGCAGACGCAGGAAGAGATGAATGTGCTGGCCTCGCGTATCGCCGCCGAGTATCAGAGCAGCAATGAGGGCTGGGGCGTGCGCGTGGTCGCCGCGCACGAGCAACTGGTGAGCGCCTCGCGTCCGGCCCTGGTGGTGCTGATGGGCGCCGTCGCCTTCCTGCTGCTGATCGTGTGCGCCAACATGGCCAACCTGTTGCTGGCACGGCTCTCCGGTCGGCGCCAGGAAATCGCCGTGCGCGGCGCGCTCGGCGCCGGGCGCTGGGACCTGGCGCGGCCGATTCTGGCCGAGAGCCTGCTGCTGTCGGTGACCGGTGGCGTTCTGGGGCTGCTGGTCGCAGTGGGTGGGCTTCGCCTGCTGAACACGCTGCCGGCGGGCGGGCTGCCGCGCATGGAGGACGTCACGTTGGACGGCGGGGTACTGCTGTTCACGACCGTGGTATCGATTCTTGTCGCCATCGCGTTCGGTCTATTGCCCGCACTGCAGGCGTCGCGTTCGCAGCTACATGCGACCCTGACTGCGGCGACCGGCGCCACCGGCAGCTTTGCGGCGCGGCGCACGCTGAGCAGCCTCGTAGTGGTCGAGGTGGCGCTGGCCCTGGTGCTGCTCGTCGGCGCCGGGCTGATGGTACGCAGCTTCACGAAGCTGCTCCAGGTAGACCCGGGGTTCGAGCCCAACGGTGTGGTGGCGGCCCAGGTGTTTCTGCCGACGACGACGTATAGCGAACGCCCGCAGATCGCGCAGTTCTTCGAGGACGTCATTGCACGCCTCCGGGGGGCGCCGGGTGTGACCGCCGCTTCGGCGGTTTCGACGCTGCCGATGCAGGCGGTGGCCGTGGCGTCGGCCTTGCCGTTCTCGGTCGAGGGCCGGGTGCCGCCGGAGACGGAGGATCCGCGCGCCGACGTACGCATGGTTGCCGCAGGCTACTTCGAAACCATGAAGATCCCCCTGCTCGAGGGTCGCTTCCTCGACGAGCGCGACACCGCTGATACGACGCGCACCGCCGTGATCAACGAAACGATGGCGCGCCGGTACTTCCCCGACCGCAGTCCGGTCGGCCAGTTCATCGAAAACCCGCACGGCCGCAATGAGGTAGTAGGGGTGGTCGCCGACGTGCGCAACCAGGGGCTCGACAGCGAGCCCAAGAAGCAGGTGTACCTGCCGCTGCGCCAGAACCCGGTGCCCGCGATGTCGCTGGTGGCGCGCACCGAGCGCGATCCGATGACGTTCGCGAGCACGCTGCAGCGTGAGATCTGGGCGGTCGATGCGGCACAGCCGATCTACGACCTGAGCACCATGGACCAGATCCTGGCGCGCGCCGTGTTTCTGCCGCGGCTGTCCACCACGTTGCTGGCGCTGTTCGCGGGTGCGGCACTGCTGCTCGCCGCCCTGGGTATTTACGGGGTGTTGTCCTACTCCGTCACCCAACGGACGCGTGAGATCGGCCTGCGGATGGCGCTCGGCGCCCATGCCGGAGAGACCGTCGGTCTGGTGGTGCGCAACAGCATGTTCCTCATCGTGACCGGCGTCGGCGTCGGCTTCGTGGCCGCGGCGCTGCTGGCGCGCTCGATGGCCGGCATCCTCTACGGCGTCAGCACCTTCGATTTCACCGCCTTCGCCGTGGCCGGCGCAGTGTTGCTCCTCGCCGGACTCAGCGCCAGTCTCATCCCGGCCCGCCGCGCCGTCCGCATCGACCCGCTGGAGGCATTGCGGGAACGCTGATGGCCCGGGCCGCCCGCGGATAGGTCAGCAACGGGTGGTGAAGATCGACGCGACAGCCGATTCGGATAGGGGCCGGGAAGGCAGCTCCTCGGTGTCCCGATTCCGGGCAGACGGGGCCCTGCTGGCGCTGGCTGCCGACGCCGTAGTCGGCGCCAATGTCCTGTTGCCGGGGTACCGAACGGCGCTCTTCTT
>CBDUXW010000345.1:0-4238 GCA_965371275.1 uncultured bacterium
GAAGGTCATAGGCCGGCGACACGCCGCGCTGTAGCTGCGCCAGCGTGCGCTCGAGAAGCCGCTCGAGCGGCCAGTCGGGGAAGCCGCGGTCTTCGCCGAGTACCGTCACCGCCGCCCTCGCCAGCACGTGTCCGAGATAATCGGCCTCGTTGCCGTCGGCGTAGGCGAGCATCTCTTCCGCCGTCACATCCTGCGGGCTGCCGATCTGCAACGTGCGCAGCAGGCGGTACTCGATGGGCTCGTCGACGGACGGTGCGGTTTGCCGCGCGGCAGAAACGACCGCGCCGAGCGCCGCTGTGCCCGAGCGGCTCCCTGGTTCCGTGAGTTTCCGACCTGGCTCGGTACTCGCGGGCCACCCCATGCCGGCCCATGCCAGGAGAGCGAGCACAGCCGCTGCCGCGACCGCGCTGCGTTGAAGTCTCACCGGAGGCCTTCAGCCAGACGCAGCGTGATGGCGCCCGAGAACCTGAGCTCGGCGTCGCCGCCGAGCTCGACGGCGCCGGTGACGATGTAGGGCCACATGACCTGCACCGCATCCACGGATCCGTCTCCCAGCGTGACCGGCTGCGAGGTGAGCATGAAGTGCTCGGTGCTCAGCTGCTGCTCGGGAGCTTCGAGCGCCGCGACACAGGCGTCCGTGTCGGCACCGGCGCGGGCCTCGCACCAGTTGGTGATCGTGGCGTGCCGGCACTCGTCGTGGGCCGCGCGGATGCGCTCTTCGAGGTCGCCGAAACGGTACACAACCAGCGGCCGTGACCGGGAGGTTTCGACGTCGATGCCGGCCGCGCTGCCGTAGCGATCGAGCCCGGCTTGCAGTGTTTTTTCCAGCAGTCGGTCGATTTCGGTGCCGATTCCGGTTTCGAGCTCGATGCGCTGTACCACCACGTAGGGGTCTTGGTCGGGCTGGCCGCCGCGCCGCGAACGCGAGCTCGACGGTCGCGCCGCCCGTATTCGCTCGACCAGGTGCAGCGTGGCGACTTCCTCGTCCGCCAGCGTCTGCAGGACGTCGATCTGGCGATTCAGTCGCATCGAGGTTTCGGTCGGCTTGATGCCCGACGCACTGATACCGCCGACGATCACCGCTCGGTCGGGGCGGATCGTCGCCCGGCAGGCGCCGCTGATCGGCCGGTAGAGGGCTTGCTGGACGTATGGCGACGGGGCGGAGCTCGCCGCCGCGACGGCAGCGGGTTGTTGGGTCGCCGAGGTTGAGCGCACGCTGGCGCAGCCGATCGCCGCCGACAAGCTTGCCAGCGTCAGTAGCACCGCGGCGGTGCGCAGCGGTCCGGAACGACGGCTCGTTCCCCGTTTCACGGTGTCCATGCCTCCACTTGTATAGGAGCGGCGACAGCGTAAAAAGACCAAAATCATGCCGCAGTGCAGCCCGTTACAAGGGTGAGAGCGTTTCGGAGAAGGAGGGTCACGCCGTTGGGGAGGCAGCCACGCCGCCGCAGGGGACAGATGCGCCGCTGGTGAGGGACCGCATTTCTTGAGAAGGTCTGTTTTGCATTCCGGCTTTCAACCCGAGAACAAGGATTCAACCGATGCGGCAGGCGATCATCGTTCAAGTTCTTCTGGCGACGGGCTTGTTGTTATCCCCGGGATCGACGGGCGCCCAACAGGCAGCGCCGGTTCTCACGCCCGAGGACGTATTGGAGATCGTGCCCTTAGGTGGCGGCGTTGCCGTGTCGCCCGATGGTTCGCATGTCGCCTACGTACTGCCCGACATGGATGACGAGTGGAACGTGCTGGAACGCCGGCCGCTCGGATACGTGCACGTGCAAGAGGTCGGTGGGTCGGGCGCAACGATCGAGCTGACGAGCGGTACCGTGCGGAGCTCGTTTCCGCGGTGGTCGCCGGACGGGTCCACGCTGGCGTTCTTCATCGAGGACGATCGCGGCGGGCAGCTCGCCGTATGGGACAGCGTCACCCGCGATGTGCGGCGCTACGGACGGGCATTTCCGGGCAAGGCGTCGTCGGCCCCGCAGTGGGCTTCCGACGGCAGAATTGTTTACGCGACGCCCGACGGCCCCGAGCCCGAGCCTGAGAAGCCGCGCATCGAGGTCGTACGCAGCACGGACCTCCTGATTCCCGGCGACGCTTTCTTTGCGCGCACCGATGAGGCCGGGCTCGCCGTGGTGGATCTGTCGACGGGCGATGCGCGCGAGTTGATCGAATCCAGAGTGTTGCGGACGTTCAGCGTGGCGCCGGACGGTCGCAAGTTGTTGTTCGTCGTGCCCTCGCAGGAGACGCTGGGGATCGTCGGCGGAGAGGTCAACGAGACGTTCGTCTTGCCCCTCGACGAAGGCCGGCCGGCGAAGGCCGACGACAGCGGCCGGCGCCTCTCGTGGTCGCCCGACGGGCAGAAGTTGGTGTTCCGGGGCCGCGACGGGTTGTACGCGTTGCCGCTCGCCGAGGGCGCCGAAGTAGGCGACTCTTTCGGAGCTAATCCGGTCTCCACGTCCCATGGGTTCGTGATCATCGGAGAACCGGAACGCTACCTCGCGAAGGTAGGCTCGCCGGTGTCGAGCCTGACGTGGGCGCCGGGCGGCAACATGTTCGCCACCCTCGTCGCCGATAGCTCGATTACGGATCCGGAGATCGAGCAGCCGCAGCGCGGGATGTTCTCGATCGCGCGACCGTTCATGGATCTTCACGTGGTCAATGCGACCGACGGCTCATCGGTGAACGTGACGGCCGACTTCGACGACAACGTTGCCGATTCGGTGTGGAGCCCCGACGGCAAGTCGGTCGTGTTTCGCGCCATCAACAACCGGACCTACGACGAGACGATCTACCGCTACACGATCGATGGCGGCGAGCTCCACGTCGTCGCTCACGGGGCGGAAGCGTACGGCGGCGTCGTCGCCGGCAACGACGATGTGATCCTGACAATCCAGTCGGCCACGACAGCGCCCGACCTTTGGGTTGTCGACGATCGCGGAGAACGCCGTCGGCTCACCGACCTGAACCCGCAGCTCCGTAGCTTCACCTTCAGCGAGCCGGAGCTCTTTCACTTCGACAACGCCAACGGCGAGCGTATGGGTGCGCTCCTGTATATGCCGCAGCCAGACGGGACGCGGGCCCCCGGCGTGATTACCTACATCTACGAGAAGCTGACTCCCGGCATCCACCGCTTCAACGCGCGTCAGCAGCTGTTTATCAGCCACGGCTACGCGGTGCTGATGCCCAACGTGAAGATCGAGGTCGGCAACACCGGCACGTCGTACGTCGACAACGTCGTACCGGCGATCGAAGCGGTGCAGGCGCGGGGTATCACCAACGGTAAATCCTGCCTGTGGGGCGGCAGCTTCGGCGCCTACGGCACGTCGTTCGTGATCACCCAGACCAACATCTTCGACTGCGCCGTGTCACGGGCCACGCCGCCCGAGCTGTTTCGCAACTGGGCGTCGGGTCGCGACCGCGACAGCAACAACATCGAGAGCGGCCAGGCGCGCATGGGCGGCAGCCCCTTCGAGTTTCAACAGCGCTACATCGACCAGTCGGCCTTCTTTCATCTCGACAAAGTCGAAACGCCGGTGCTCATCATGCACGGGGTGAAGGACTACACGATCTTGTTCGGCGAGGGCGAGATGATGTTCTACGCGCTGCGGCGCCTGGGTAAGGTGGCCGAGTTCGTCATCTACAACGAGGGCGAGCACAGCTTGTCGCGGCATTCGCGCGACGACACGCTCGACGTCAACAACCGGATGTTGAGCTGGTTCGAGAAGTACTTGAGGTAGAGATTGCTTGCCACGATTCTCGCCCACTGCTCGCGGACGGCTCGGGGGCTGCTCAGTGCCGTGCTGCCGTCGCCCGAACGCGACCGCATCGCCGCCGGCTATCAGATCTCGCCGCCGCGCTGGTCATTGGCTCTCGGCGTGATCGGCGGCGCGACCGGCCTCGTGCTGTACATGGACGGCGCCCTGGGCTTCATGGGGTCGCTGGGCGGAGATCAGGCGCGGCTGCTGCTCGACACCGAGTTGCCCGGACTCGGCAACCTATCCGGAATCATGGCCTGGGTTGCCTGGCATTTGCAGCCCGAGGCCTGGGTTTACATGTACCTGGCGCTGATGGGTTTGTTCCGCGCGGTCACGTTTGCGGCAACGGGCCAGGCGGTGGCCGAACCGTTGATCTTGGCGCCGTTGCGCGGCTTCCAATGGCTGGGCCGCCGCGAAGCGCATGAGCGGCGACTGGTACAGCTCGGGCCGCAACGGCCCGATCGGGTCCTCGAGGCGGGT
>CBDUXW010000346.1:0-4226 GCA_965371275.1 uncultured bacterium
GTGTAGTCATCATTGATTTGAAGGGCAAGCTCACGCTCGGCTCCGGAGACGTGCAGCTACGCTCGATCATCCGCGATTTACTTGACCGCGATGAGAAGAAGATCTTGCTTAACCTCGGCAAGGTCTCGTACATGGACAGCGCCGGAGTCGGCGAGCTCGTAGCCAGCTACACGACCGCGTCCAACCGTGAGGCGAACCTGAAGCTCCTCAACCTCACGTCGAAGATCCGCGACCTGTTGCAGTTCACGCAGTTGATCAGCGTATTCGAGCATTTCAGCGACGAAACCGAGGCCGTCAACAGCTTCGTTAGCGGCGAATAGGCCGGCCAAGGCTTCTGTGGGTAGCTGCTAGCTCCCTAGCGGCCGCCGATTCTCATCGAAGCACGGTGTCCGTGGATCGGTGCGCCCGGCGGCGCTCGGTGTCACTAGCGCAGGATCAACGACACGCGGCCGTTGCCGCTGATGTTGTCGGGGCCTGTGGGCGGCAAGTCGACGAGGCGGGGCGCCAGAATCGAGAACGCCTCGGCGATCGTGACCACGCCCAACCTGGCTCGTAATAGGGACACCGCGCCGACGACGTGGGGCGCCGCGGCCGAGGTGCCGAAAAATCCGAGCATGCCGAACGACTCCGTTGACACGCCATCGGGGCCGGCCATGTCGGGCTTCATGCGACCATCTTTCGTCGGACCCCGAGACGAAAACGGCTCCGGCACATCGTTGGTCCAACGGGCCGCGCCCACAGCGACGATCTGACGCCCGTCGGCAGGCACCGTGAGGCTTTGCTCCGGTACCTGGTATTGCAGGCCCGGGAGGTCGATGTAGATCTCCAAGGTTTCGTTGGCCGATGCCTCGACGCGCTGCACGACAACGTGGAACGTACCGTCGAACGGCAGCGTGATTGCGATCTCCTCCGTTGCCTCCTGGCCCGGGAGTCCGGCCTGACGCAGGCGCGATTGATCGATGATGCGCTGTTGCGCGTCGAGCAGCAGCAGATCGAAGTCCTGGCTGGAGGCGAACCAGTTGCCGAAGTCCCAGTTCATCACGATGAGGACCGTGTCTCCCGCGGCGCCGGCGAACGCGTTGGATTCGTCGCCCGGGGCGAAATCGAGAAATCCGTCGCCGTCGCTGTCGACGAACGGTCCCATCCAGTGCCGGTCCGCCTCGTTGCCCGCCGAGGTGACGAAGGGGATCCCCGCCTGCGGTGCGCGCTCCATGATCTCGATGGCGGTGCCGGTGCCGTCGCCGGGCCCGCAGCCGACGCAGCCCAGCGACATGTTGATCACGTCGACGTCGTTTTGGATGAAATAGTCGATGGCCTGGCCGATGTCGCCGATTGTTTCGACGGTCGCCAGGTACAGGTCTATGTCCTGCTCGATGTCGTAGATGATCTCGGCGACCGCGGTGCCGTGCTCGGTGTCCGACTCGAAGTCATCGTCGTCGCGGAACGAGCGCGTGAAGACGCGGTCGACGGTGGGCAGGTCGGTTCCCTGGAGCCCCCGAAATCCCATGAAGCCCAGGTCGATCACACCGACTTGCATGCCCCCGTCTGGGCCGCGAAACGCGACGCCGTCCCACTGATTCGCACCGATGACGGCGCGGCCCTCGCTCGTCGCGCTGCTGCGCATGCGCCAGGGGGTGCGGATGCTGCGAACGCTCGGGTTCAGCTCCAGCCGGGCGATCGCCTCGATCGGTATCCAAGCCTCGATGTGCGGCCCGTACACGTTGCGGATGCGCGAGCCTTCGACGGCGAGGTCGGCGAGCACGCCGTCGACGATCGCTCGACTGCTGGCGTCGCGCGGCCGCAGTCCCGGTATCGGCAACCCGGTGGCGATGCGAACGAACACCGATCCGCTGCGCCACTGAATACCGTGCCGGTTGGCGAACACGAGCGCCGCGGCGGTGCCCTGTCGGGTGTAGATGTCGAACAACCGTTCGATTGCCGAGTGCAGCTTGTCCTCGGCACTGAACGCGGGTGGTGGAAAGGCTCCGGCCGGAACATCGATGAGCGGGTACTGCTGCGGCTCCGTGGCTTCCGCTTGTTCCGCGGCGACCGCGGTGGTGGTCAGCGCCGGTCGCTGCGGGTTCTGTTTCTCCTGGGTCTCGCCGGACTGCGGGATGACGGCGGCTGCCGTCAGCGGCGCCGTAGCCGTGGCAAGGGCCATGATCGATACGACCATCGCTGCGAGGAACGTCACGCTGCCGCGCGCGCTTGCTTCAGGCCTAAGTTCTCTCATCGCCGTCCTCCTCGCTCGTTGCCTCTGTCCGACAAGGCCCATGCGCGGCACCCTCGGGTGTTCAGCCGCACGATGCTAAAAGCTGAACCGGGCGCCCACGGCGATCCACAAGCCGT
Organism: uncultured bacterium; assembly: GCA_965371275.1. Classification (GTDB taxonomy): domain Bacteria; phylum Acidobacteriota; class UBA890; order UBA890; family UBA890; genus CBDCBL01. The sequence goes on from CBDUXW010000346.1 coordinate 2,350, forward strand.
CGATGTCGAGCTTCTTCGATTCACGGAAGATGTTGCCGGTCGCCGTATCGACCACTGTCGAGAGGACATCGGCTTCGCCGAAAACGTACTTCACGTCGATGCCGAAGTGGAAGCGACCACGCTCCACTTCTGTGCCCCCTGCTACGTGCACGCCCAGGGCGGGATCGATCGACACCGAGGTGCCGATTCCAAGTTGATTGAGTAGCTCTTTGGCGGTGCTGTCTTGGGAGAAGCTGGAGAAATACATCCCGGCTCCGCCGCCGAGGTAGGGCTTGGTGCCGCCGAACCGCCACATTTGTACGCGCAGCGTGGCGCGCACCGGAAACATTTTCAGGCTCCCCTCCGGCAGGCCGTTCTTCTCGGTGCTCATGAATTGCAGGCCGATCTCGCCCTCGAGCTCGAGGTCGCCCATGACCGGGAAGACGGCGAACCCGGTGGCGCCGAGACCGACGTTCAGACTGTCCTGGTGGAGGAACGTCGAGGAGACCCGCAGACCGTAGGTCAAGGTGCGCGCTGCCTCTTGTTCCGTCGCGTCTTGGTCCGCCGCTTCTTGGCCTTCCGCGGCTTGCTGCGCCGGGCTCCCGGGGGTCGGACCGCTCGATTGGACAGCATGCGCCTCGGTGGCCGCGAGGGCGGCCCACCCGCCGGTAAGCGCGAGGCACAGCAGCGCTCGCTTTGTCGCGGTGGGTAACGAATCCATCATCAGCCCCTCCTGCCGCCGTCGGGCAAGGTGTGTTTTCAACGCGTCGGACGAACGAACGTACAGCGCCAGGGGGGTGAGGGCGAGCGCCTGACCCTTGGAGTCTACAGGTTGGCCTCGTCGCGGCTCAATTCCACCACACTTGTTAGCGCTTAAATTCACCACCTGGGCAGCACCTGATTTCACCACCGGCGAGGAGTGTGTGCGCGGCTGACGGAAAGCGGTAACATGCCGCTTATCGCTCCCTGCCGGGCCCGGCGTCAAGAACCGCGACTGCGCATGCACGAGTATCGCCTTACCCCATCAGCGCCGTTCAGTTTCGAGAGAACGGCGGCGCTCCTGTCGCCCGGACCTGCCGACCACATCGACGTGTTCGACGGCAAGCGCTACACGCGTTTGCTGGAGCTCGACACACGCATGCGGCTCGCTCTGGTCAGCAGCCTCGGTTCCGAGCAACGTCCCGAGCTGATCGTTACGCTCATGAACGGGTCGGAGCAGGACGAGCGTCCCATCACCCGCGTTCTGAAGCGCATGATGGGCATGGATTTCGACCTCACTGATTTTTACGAGCTGTGCCGTGTGGATCAACAACTGTACGGCTTGAGTCGCGACCATTACGGGCTCAAGCCTCCCCAACGCCTGCGACCGTTCGAGGCACTGGCGCTGTCGATCGCCAGCCAGGGGCAGGCCACTCATTTTCTGCGCGCCACGCTGTCGCCGCTCGCCGAGGCATTTTCGTACAACGTCGCCTACGCGGGGCACAGGTTTTGCGCCTTCCCGAGTGCCGAGGCGCTTGCCGAGCGCAAGGTCAAAGAGCTGGTGTGCGGCGATGTCGATGCGCCGCAGGCTGAGCGCCTCCACCGCGTCGCCACAACGGTAGTCAAGGGTGAGCTCGACCTCGGGGGGTTCGAGCGGCGTCCCCTCGATGAGCTGCTTGCCACCCTGGAGGCGCTGGCGGATGTCGAGCCGCTGGGCGCTCAATTAACGGCTCTGTACGGCTACAGACGCCTGGATTGTTTTCCGCTCGCAGACCCGGCTCTGCAAGGATGGATCGCCCGCCATGTGCACGAATCCGACAAGGTCGACCTGGATGCAGTCGTCGAGTGGGTCGAGCAGTGGGGACATGTCCGTGGCCTGGTGGCCTTCTACATTTACGCTGAGTTGCTGAAGGAAGGCG
>CBDUXW010000347.1:0-4214 GCA_965371275.1 uncultured bacterium
GTACGAGGAGCGCAAGATCGTGTGCGCGCCCAGCGGCGTCGAGCAGGGCGGCATCCGCTTCTCGCCACACATCTACACGTCGCTGGCCGACTGCGAGCGGGCGCTGGCGGCTATCAAGGACCTGGTGTCGGGTCGCGCTCAGCTTTGAACGGGTAGGGCCCCGCCGCCAAACCCCATCGCTACCGATACCCCACAGGCCCCCGTTGCGCCAACAACTCCCTCGTTTGACAAGGCGCCGCCTTGGTCTCGCAGGCGTCGAAGCTGGAGAACAGAAAAGCGAGCTCCGCCTCAACGCTGGTTGCCTTGATGCCACGCCGCGACGCGCCGGAAACCACATCGAGTTGCTGCCGATCGGCGATGCGGTACTGCCTCCTCGTATCGAGGCGTCCTTCGGCGTCCAGGAAAATGGCATGCAGGATGCCGCGCGGACGCAGAATCCGGTTGCATTCGCGGATATAGCGTCGCGCCGCCACGAACGGTAAGCGCGCGAAGCTGTTCCAGGCGCAGATCGCGGTGAACGAGCCGTCCTCGAACGGTAAGCGGCGCTGGTTGATGCGGTCGGCGGCCAGCGTGAGGTTCGTGATCGGCGCGCTCTCGAGCTCCTGCAGTTCGTGTTTCTCGAGGTCGTAGCACGCCACCTGGAAGCCGCGATCGGCCCAGAAATGGATATTGGCGTGTGCTGTGGGACCCAAGTCGAGCACCCGGGCCGGCGCCTCGTCGGGATCGAGCGCCTTGACCATCCGCCAGAAGAGGATCGACGTGTAGCGGCGATTCGGTAGAGGGTCCGTTTCGTCGTCGATGCCGCCGTGGACGGTCGCCGGCTCGGCGTTCGGCGTGGCGAAGTCCTGTGTGCGCAGGTCGCGGCTCGGGCCGTTGCTGCGCCGGGCTGCATCCTCGGCCGGATCTGTCTCGTCTTGCATCCGGCCTGCTTTCAGCGCGCTGAAGGCCGCACGGTAAAGCGGACCTGGGTTCGTACCGGGGGATCGAAGGTGCTGCCGTCGGAGCGACGCAGCTCGCCGCGCAAGAGGTGATTGCCCGTCTGCACGTCCTGGAAGGTGAACTTGCTCGTAAAGCTCTTCACGGGCGGAGCGTCATCGATTTGCAGCAGGACATACGCTCCGTTGCCGGCTTGTCGCGGCGTCAGTTCGACACCTTGCACGCGCAACTCAACGACGACGTTCCGTCCCTCGACCACGGCGCCGTTGCTGGGGCTCACGATTTGGACCGCGGGCTTCTGGGCCTGGGAGGCCGCCACGGCCGCCAGGCTCGCAGCGACGATCAGGAGCGCCACCCTGCGGTCAGGTAGGTGTTTCATCGCGCCACGCCTCCTGCCTCTTTTTTCAGCATAGCAGGAATATGGGCGCGATTGCGCCGCTGAAAAAACGGGCCGCCCGCCGGCTAGCTTTCGGGATTGTTGTTGCCGAGCAGGGCGCGCAGTTGCTGAATCTCGTCGACCCCGAGCCGGAAACGGGCGTTGCTGCCCTGGAACCAATCCGTAATGTCGAACGAGCCGCGCATCAGTCCCGAGGGGCTGTGGTCGAGCTTGTTCAGCAAAATGTGCACCATCTCGTGGGCCGCGGCGCGGGCGACGATCATGGCCGTCAACGATGGCAGGTGGTCGCCACAATCGGCGGGCGCCATGGCCTCGACATATGGCTGCACGGGGACGCCGCGAATCTCGGCCTCGGTGCGCGCCTGGATGGATTCACGGCAGCGAAACACGGCCTGCTGGCGAAACCAGATGGCCTGTCGGTAGAAAACGAAGCAATTCCTGCCGGTTCCCGCATCGTCGTGCGGCGCGATGCCGATGACGTTGGACGGCCCGTGGAACCAGTTCGTCCCGTCGGACGGCAGAATTACGAGACGCAACTCATTGACGTTGAGTTGGCGCCGCGGCGAATCCAACGTCACCCAATCCACCGACAGGTTGGCGCTCGCAAAGATCTCCGTGACTTCGTCGCGCAGCGTGGTGATCTCTTCCGGCGGCAGGAACTGATGATCGATGAAGTACACGATCACGGTTCCGGACGCCTCGGATGCGGCGGCCTGCGGAGCCGGCGCTGCGAAGGCGGAAGGGCTTAACAATGCGGTGCTGACCAGGGCCGATGCCAGTAGCAGTCCGCCGCACCTGAAGGGTCGTCGCTGCAGCGACCCGCACCGTTGAATTTCGAATAGGTAGCTCATCCGATGTGCTTTCCGCCTCTTGTAGGGCAGGAGGATCAAAAGAGGCGTCAGTATAGCACCGACGTTTTTCTCGCCCGGGGGGACGCGACACCCCGCCGCTGCCTTTCATGTCAGCGATCCGACACTTGTGGGCGGTCGCTGCTCGCCGATCCGCCCTCAGCCGACGGAAACGCCGTCTGACTCCCACAAGATCTGTTGATCGCCGCGGACGCCGCGATTGATGACGCCCTCGATGATGTCGGCACCCTTCGAGCCGATGAAGCGCACCAGCCCCTCGGTGTTGGCGACTCCCTGTGATTCGAGCACACCGCCGGTGATGCGAAGCTGGAACTGAAACCCGGTTCCGTCTTCTGTGGTGATGTCGAAGCTGCAGCGGGCTTGTTCGAAGGACCCGTCGTTGGCCGTTTGCCACACCGGATCGCCCGACCGTATGCGGAACGTCTGCTGCGATTCGCCGTCGACGAAGATCCACGAGTATTTGGCCGCCACCGATTCACTCCTGTCAGGATGCCGATCGCACCATGCGAAACAGCTCAGCGTACGACGGACGCTTGCCGTGGAAAAGAATCGTGGCGCGAAAAATCTTCGCCGCGCCCCAAATGCTGAAGGCGGTGGTACCCGCCAGGAGCACGATCGACAGCACAATCTCCCACAACGGCGGCTCGGATACATTGATGCGGGCGAACATCGTGAGCGGCGTGAAGTAGGGGAAAAAGCTCAATATTTGCGACGCGAAGGAGCTCGGGTTGGTCATGATGTACAGGGTCGACATGAATGCCAGTACCACCGGCATGACGGCCGGCATCATGGCCTGCTGCAGCTCCTGGATGTTGTCGCAGGTGGCGCCGAGGGCGGCAAACACCGTCGCGTACATCATGTAGCCGAGGACGAAGAAGAGCGCGAAGAACGCCAACGCCCGGAGATCGAACACTCCGGCGAGGTCGAAATCCGCCACCGCGGCGCTCATCGCCAACCCCGGCAGGATGCCGAGCACCACGATGGCCACCATGAGCAGCCAGATGGTCAGCTGCGTCATGCCGGCGCCGAGCACGCCGAGCACCTTGCCCATCATGTACTCGGTGGCCGTGACGGCGCCGATGACCAGCTCCACGAGGCGCGAGTTTTTCTCCTCCACGATGGCCATCGCCATCTGCTGTCCATGCATCAGCACGGTGATGTACAGCAGCATGCCGAGGATCATGGTGCTGATGTAGGCCACCAGGAAGCCGCCGGCCTCCTCACCGGTGGCGGAAACCGTGATTGTTTCCAGCCCGCTGCGCTGCACACGACGCAGCCGATCGAGCTCCTCGCCGTCGAACCAATTCTCGAGAATCGTCGTCTCGACGGCGTTCTCGATCGTATCGACGATAATGATGTTGCCGGTCTCGCGGGCGTAGTAGCGGCCGCGGGCGAGCGTTTCGTCGTCGCTGTGCAGCACGATGTAGCCGTCGAGCTCCTCGTTTCGCACTGCCTCCGAAAGCGCCGTGCGGGTCGACTCCAGGTCGCTCTCTCGGATGTTCTGCGTCGGTTCCATACGGAACGGCAAACTCTCGATGTTGCCGAGTCGCGCCGCAAGACCGTCACCGATGCCGGTACCGGTATCTACAACGGTCAGCCGCAGCTCATCGACATCGGCCCGGGTCATCGCCGGAACCACGACGGCGTAGATCCCGAACATGGCGGGCACCATGAGCGTGGTGATGACGAACGCCTTCGTGCGCACCCGGGCCAGATACTCCCGACGTGCAATGCTGAGGATCTTGTCGGTTGTCATCGGGAGGCATCCTCTTCGGCGCGCTTGTCGAGGGCGTCGCCGTCGCTGGGATTCGGTTCGTAGCCGACCTTGTCGAGAAAAATGTCTTCGACGGACGGTTCGGTGAGCACGAACGAGCGGACGGTCACCCGCTCGATGAGCTGCCGGAGAACATCTTGCGAGCGCGACTCGTCCTCCAGCATCACGCTGGCTGTCCGTCCCGAGTCGCGGACCTCGCGGACTCCCGCGAGGCCGTCCAGTGAGCCCGGAGGCCCGT
>CBDUXW010000348.1:0-4194 GCA_965371275.1 uncultured bacterium
TCGACGACAACCTCCGTGGCCTCGAGGAGCTGGCGGCAGCCAACGCCGAACGGGCCGACCTGTCGGCCGCGGGCGCGTACGCCTACCTGATGGGCTTCGACTACCGATTCGGCGATGCGGGTGAAGCGGCGATCCGCGCGTTCCGTAATCTTCTCGAGTCGACGCAGTGGTGGGAAACATCGTCGCCGACGATGCTCGAAACAGAGAGCTCATGAACGCCGGGCTGGTGGTCAAGGCGCGCGACATCGTGCGCGACACGCCGGCGCCCGGCGTAGTTCTGAGTGGTTTGCTCGAAGCGACAGCGACCGACGGCGTCACCCTCGAAGCCATCTCCGGGAAAGTCGAGGCGGGCGAGCGGGTAACGCCCGAGGAAGGCCTGTGGTTGCTGGCCGAGGCGCCGCTGCTGGAGCTCGGCGAGCTCGCCAACATCTGGCGCTACCGGCACAACCCGGAGCGTCAGGTCACGTTCGTTATCGACACCAATCCGAACTACACCAACTACTGCGATGCCGATTGCCTGTTCTGCGCGTTTTACCGCCGCCCGGGCGATGCGGAACAGGGCTACGCCTATTCGGTCGACGATCTGATGGACATGATCGGCCGCTCGATCGAGCGCGGCGCCACCACGGTTCTACTGCAGGGCGGTCTGCACGACGACCTGCCGTTCTCGTACTACCTCGATGTCGTCAAGACGTTCCGGGAGCGATTTCCGGACGCCTGGCCGCACCTCTTCTCGGCGCCGGAAATCGGCAAGATGCGCGAGGTGTCGGGGCTGAGCTACGACGAGATCTTCAGCGAGTTGTACGCCGCCGGCCTGCGTACGCTGCCGGGCGGCGGCGCCGAAGTGCTGTCGGATCGGGTGCGGGCGCGCATCTCGCCCAAGAAGCAAAGCGCCACCGAGTGGCTCGAGATCCACCGCGCCGCGCACCGCCAGGGCCTGCGAACCACCGGCACCATGATGTACGGCCATGCCGAGCAACCGCCGGACATCATCGAGCACCTCGAGTGCCTGCGCTCGATTCAGGAGGACACCGGCGGCTTTACGGCCTTCATTCCCTGGTCGTACAAGCCCGGCAACACGCCGATGCAGGCGCAGTTTCCCGAGTACCCCGGGCCGACCAGCTATCTCCGTGTGCTGGCGGTTTCGCGCATTTACCTCGACAACTTCGAGCACGTGCAGGCATCCTGGTTCTCCGACGGCAAGAAAGCCGGCCAGGTGGCGCTGAACTTCGGCTGCGATGACTTCGGCGGCACGCTGATCGAGGAGAACGTCCTGTATGAAGCCGATCACGATGTCAGCACGACGACGGAGGAGACCGTTGCGATCATCCGTGAGGCCGGCTTCACCCCCGCGCGCCGCAAGACACCCCTCTACGATGTCGTCGAAACCTATTGAGTCGTTGCCCACCGGGCGCATGTCCGGAGCCGTTCGGCGGCTCGCGTTGCCCCTGCTGGCGTTGCTCTCGGTAGCATCTTGCGTCCCCGAAGGAGGTGTAGGAGCCGTGCCGTTGCCCGAAGACGCGCCCCGCGTCGTCATTGAAACCAACCACGGTGACATCGTCGTGGGGCTGTACGAAGAGCTGGCGCCGATCTCGGTCCGCAACTTCCTGGATTACGTCGACGCCGACTACTACGACGGCACCGTATTCCATCGGGTGCGCGCCGGTTTCATGATCCAGGGTGGCGGCTTCGTGCGTGACGGCGAAGGTGTGCTGCGCGGCAAGTCCACCCGCGCGCCGATCGTCAACGAGGCTGCCAACGAGTTGCGCAACCTGCGCGGCACGATGGCCCTGGCACGCCGGGCCGATCCCGACAGCGCCACGTCACAGTTCTTCATCAACCTGGTCGACAATCAGGCGCTCGACAAATTCGGCGACCTCGAGGCCGGCTACACCGTATTCGGCCTGGTCCTCGAAGGCATGGAAGCCGTCGACGCCATTGCCGCCGTCCCGACGCACCTCGAGCCGCCGTTTCCGGAGCCGGCCGTGCCTGATGAGGATGTGGTGATTCGCTCGATCCGTCTCCTGCGATAGCGGGCGCCGAGAAGCGCGCGTCTACTGCGTTGCGCTTGCTCGGGCTCTTTCGCAGTACAAGAAGTACTACTCAATCGCCCTCGCTGCGCGCGCCGTGTATCCGCACACTTCTCGACGCCCGCGGTTAGCGGGATTCTAGTTCGGCTTTGAGAAAGGCGATGGTGGTTGGCCAGGCTTGCTCGCTGGCTCCCATGTTGGCGCCGTCGCGGTCGTTTTGGGCGCGCAGGAAACCGTGGCCGGCGCCGTCGTAGATGTGGGGCTCGTAGCGTTTTCCGAGGCGCTCCATTTCGGCCATGGCGGGGTCGATGGTGGCGTTGACGCGCTGGTCGTCGCCGCCGTAAAAGCCCATTATCGGGGCGCGCACGCGACGCAGCGCGTCGTTGGACGGTGAGGTCCCGTAGTACACCGCTGCCGCGCCGAGGTCGTCGCGAGCCGTCGCGAAGTTGAAGCTCGCCGATCCGCCCCAACAGAAGCCGATCACGCCGAAGCGGCCGGTTGCCGCCGGCAGGGCGGTGGCGTACTGGGTCGCCATGTTCAGACGCCGGATGATTTCCGGCGAGGCCAAGGATCGCATCAGACCGACCGCGCCCTGCTGGTCGACCGATGCGGAGCCGCCGCCGTTCGGACCCCTACCGCTCAGCATGTCGGGCGCGATGGCGATGAAGCCCTCGGCGGCGAGCTGGTCGGCGACGGCGCGAGCCCAGTCGTTGAGACCGTAGATTTCGTGAATCACCACCACGACCGGGGCGTTGTCAGATCGTTCCGGGTATACGACATAGGCTTGGATCTGGTCGCCGTGACTGTCGATGTCGACCCACTCGCCATGTCGCGGCGAGGACTCGAGCCGGGCGGAGGCTGTGTCACCGGCGGCCGGCAGGTTGGACTGTGCCGACGCCGACAGTGACATGGCAGCGAAGCTCACCAGCGCGATCACGAGGATGCCGGCGACGGTCGAAAGAAACGCAGTTCTGCGAGGCACGGGTGCGGTCATGATTTTTTCCTGTAGAGGGAGGAAAGTTCGGCGGCATTATAAACAGGTAGGCCGCGGGCTTCGCCGGCCTCCGGTATGATCAGCAGTGGTGGGTGTGGTGTCCGTGACTTCCTCGTAGAGAACCTTCGGGTCCGCAATGGATCCTGCTGACATCGGCAAGAACAGGCAGCGAACTATCGGCTCGCGCCGTGGCCGGCGCGCCGGTCCGACTTTGTTGTGCGTCGCCGCGATTCACGGCAACGAGTACACGGGCGTCGTTGCGCTCGATCGGGTGTTTCGGAAGCTCGACGAGCGCGGCACGGAGGTTCGCGGTGAGCTCGTCGGCGTTGCCGGCAATCTCGCGGCCCTCGTTGCCGAACAGCGGTACCTCGAGCACGACCTGAACCGCTACTGGCTCGCCGAGAATATCGCGCGCGTCCGCGCCGCCGACATCGATTCCTTGCGCCGTGAGGATCGCGAGCTCGCCGAACTGTTGGTTACGCTCGACGAGATTTTCAGCCGGGCTCGTGGCGAAGTGCACATGTTGGATTTGCATACGAGCTCGGCCGACGGTGACCCGTTCGTATGCATCGGCGATACGCTGCGCAATCGGGCCTTCGGGCAGCGGTTTTGTGTTCCCGTGGTCCTCGGCCTCGAGGAATGCATCGACGGGTCGCTTCTGGAGTACGTCAACAACCTGGGGCACATCACGATGGGCGTCGAGGCGGGGCGCCACGGCGCCGATACTTCCATCGATCACCATGAGAGCTTCGTGTGGCAGGCGCTGGTGAACGCCGGTCTCCTGGCGGTCCAGGAAGTGCCCGACTTCGAGGTGCATCGAGAGCGGCTGCGGCAAGCCTCGCACCATCTGCACGGCCTGATGGAGGTGAGGCACCGACATTCGATCGACGATACGCACGACTTTTTGATGAACGAAGGTTTCGTGAATTTCGAGCACGTCGAGGCCGGACAGTTGCTGGCGCGCGACAAGCACGGAGAGATCCGCGCCGCCGAGTCGGGTCGCATCTTATTGCCGTTGTACCAAGGGCTGGGCAGCGACGGATTTTTCATCGCCCGCGAGGTGCGCGGCTTCTGGCTCAAGGTTTCGACGGCACTGCGGCGGCTCGGGCTGGATTCGGTTTTGCACTGGCTTCCCGGCGTGCGCCGACATCCGCAGCAAGAGGCGACGCT
>CBDUXW010000349.1:0-4187 GCA_965371275.1 uncultured bacterium
TGCACAGGTGGGGGGCTGGTGCTCTCCCGACCGGCGCCCAGGTGTCAGATCGAGCCCTCCTAGCTGCTGCCGCGCCATCCCGATCGGCCGCCAGCAAACTCGCCGTCCGTGGGAGAGATCTCTCAGCCTTCGCGCGGGGGGAGGTTCATCCGCCGCAGGAGATCGTCAAAACGGGGGTCGTCGCGTAACGGCTCGAACCAGGGCAACATGCGGACCCAGGGGATCCACGCGTGCGGCCGCTCGTAGTTTAGCCAGCGAAAGGCCTCATCCTTGTTCCCCAGCGCTGTGTGGATCTGGGCGAGCCACATCGCGTTCCACGGAGTGAGCAACTGGGCCTCGAGCTCGGCGAGCAGACCCCGCGCCTCATCCGTTCGCCCGGCCCGCGCATAGGCCGGCCCGAGAGCCCACTTCCAGGGAGGAGCCAGCGCCGCTGCCCTCTCAAAAGCCTCGAACGCGGCCTCGTAACGGCCTTGATCTTCGTAGACCGTCGCGAGGACGTAGTGGCCGATGGGGAAGCCGGGGGCGATCTCGATCGATCTCTCTGCTTCCGCGATCGCCTCCTCGTAGCGTCCTTCCATCTGATAGAGCCCGCCCAGCCAGGCGGTGTGGAGGGGCATCAGCGGATCTAGCTCCTGGGCCCGCTTGTGGGCCTCGATGGCCTCTTCCATGCGTCCGAAGAGGGCATGGAACCATGAGTCGTGGTAGTGGGCGATAGCGAGGCTGGCGTTGATCTCCAGGGCGTGGTCGATGGTCTCCTGCGCCAGCTCCCATTCCCAGTCGTAGTAGCCCTGGATAAAGGCGAGAGAGGCATGGGCCTCGCCCAGCGTGTCATCCAGTCGCACTGCTTTCTGGGCGGCCGACTTGGCCTGGGAGAGGGCGTCCGCCGGAGGCGCGGGACCGTGCGCGACAGTGATGAAGCCGATCGCCAGCCCGGCATAGGCAAGAGCGTCGCCGGGGTCCTTCTCCACGGCCTCGCGCAAAAAAGCCATGCCTGTCGTTATGCCCTCGGGTGTCCCCTTGTTCAACCAGTACATGCCTCGCAGATAGGCCTGATAGCTCTCTGGATCCACGTCCCGGTCGCCGACGAGACGCGTCTCCTCCTCCGGCGTCACGCGCACCTTGGTCGCCCCGGCAACCGCCCTCGCGACGTCGGCTTGGAGAGCCAGGATGCTTGTCAGCTCCCGCTCGAAGGTGTCGGACCAGATCTGAGTGTCGGTCGCCGCATCGATGAGCTGGGCGTTGATTCGGACCCGCTCGCCGTCTCGCACAATCGATCCCTCGACCACGGCGTCTACGCCCAGCTCTTGCGCGATCTGCGGCAGCGTCTTGTCGGTGCCCTTGTAGCGCATCGCCGTCGTCCGTGAGAGCACCCGCAGCGAGCCGACCTTCGAGAGATCGGTGATCAAAGCGTCGGTCATGCCGTCGACAAAGTACTCCTGGTCGGGGTCGGCGCTGAAGTTTTCGAGCGGCAGGACGACCAACGAAGCGATGGCATCGGCTGCGGCGCCGCCCGCCGGAGCGCCCAGCAGGGCGGCGGCACGATCGCGCAGGCCGGCGACGTTCAAGGCGACAAGCGCCAGCACGAGCACGCCGGCGGCGGCCGCCAGTGCCAACGAAGGCGACATCCATGCCGGTCTGCCCGGCTCTGGGCGCAGCAACGCGGGGCTGCTGGCTCCCGACAGGGTGCGCAGCATGTTGTCAATTTCGATGCGGGCGTCGGCGATGTCGTGCACGCGGCGGCCGGGATCTTTCTCCAAGCAACGCGCCAGCAGCGAGCGGATCGAATCCGGTGTATCGGACGGCAGCCGGTCCCAGGCCGGTTCGTGCTCGAGCACCGCGGCGAGCGTGTCGCCGATGCTGCTGCGGTCGAAGGCCCGCCGCCCGGTGAGCATTTCGAACAGCACGCAGCCGAAGGCCCAGTTGTCGCAGCGCTTGTCGAGCTCGTCGGCGCGGATCTGCTCGGGGCTCATGTAGGGCGCGGTACCGACCACCGTGCCGGCGGCGGTGAGATGGGTATCCGCCGAGTCGGCAACGTCGGTTCCGCCGGCGAGTTCGGCAACGTCGGTAACGGCAGTGTGTAGGCTGGTGACCGCCTTGCGGTCGAACGACTTGGCCAGGCCGAAGTCGAGCACCTTCACGTGGCCTCGCGAGCCAATCATCACATTGGCCGGCTTAAGGTCGCGGTGCACGATGCCGTTGTCGTGCGCCGCCTCGAGCGCCTCGGCGATCTGCCGGCCGATTTCCAAAGCTTCGTTGAAAGGCAGCGCGCCGAAGCGCAGACGTTGCTCCAGCGTTTGCCCATCCACCAGCTCCAGCACCAGGTAGCGGACATCATCCTGCTGCTCGAGCCCGTGGATGGTGGCGATGTTGGGGTGGTTCATCGACGCCAGCGCGTAGGCCTCGCGCTCGAGGCGGGCGAGGCGCTCGGCATCGTCGTTGAGATCCGCCGGCAGGACTTTCACGGCGACGTCGCGCTTCAGGTTGGTATCGACGGCCCGGTACACCTGCCCCATGCCGCCAGCGCCGAGCGCTTCAAGGATCGTGTAATGACCGAGTGTTTTTCCGATCACGGTAGATAGTCCTGTTCGGGAAACGTGCCCGGTCAGCCTAGCCGGAATCGCTCACAGCGATCAACTGGCCGCGGCAAGCCTGCCCTCCGCTACCTCAAGGCAACACGTCGATCTGCTGCAGAAACCGGAGCATATCGCCGATCTGCACCGGGCAAGCGCAGGCGCTTCATGGGGAGGAGTGGCGGCAGCGCGGGCGCTTCATCGAAAGAGGTGGTGCCCGAGCCGGCGCGAAGCCTCCCGCCTCCGATCGGTTATGCTGGAACTATGATCCGCCGGCGCCTCTCGGTAACCGTATTCGTCGCCACTGTCGTTGTCGCCGCGTGCGCCTCGCCGCCCCGCCCGGTCGGCCCGACGACGCTTTCCGGACCTTTGCCCGGTCCAACCAGGGGTGCGAGCAGCACGGCGGCAGGCGCGCCGGATGCCGTCGATGGCGCGATTTTGATTCGAGATGCCCGCTTTTCCTGGACTCATGTGGCCGTGACCGAGTCGACGTACGAGTGGAGTTGCATCGTGGAGAACCCCTCCACCACAGGCTTCCGCGTGACCATCGTGGTTCATCTGCTCGACGTCGACGGACGCCGCGTGTCGAGCTCGAACCAAGCATTTCGGTTGGACGGCAAATCGACGCTTCCGATCAACGGCGACGGCCTGATAGAGGGGGACGACGCGGGCTCGTTGACCAACTGGGAGATCGAGTCCTGGGTACAGGTCCCCGATACGATGAGGCGACGCTAGTCGCCGCTCTCCCGGCCTCCCGATATTCCGTCGCTGCTCCGCACTTACATCAGGTTGAGAGGCTGCACGTCGATCTTGAGATCGCGCGGCAGCTCGCGACTGCTGCGGCACAGATCGAGCGCCTCGGCAAGTGTCTTGCGCAGCACCCTGATGTCGGGTCCGCGCAGCAGCACTTGAATACGGTGTAATCCTCGCAGCTTGGCCAACGGCGGTGAAGCCGGCCCCAGCACGTATGTGGTCGGCGCGGCCACGCGGCGCAGTGCCGCAGCCAGGCAGTCGGCCTCCTCTTTGACCACGATCGCCGTCTTGCCTCGACAGACGCACGAGATCAGCGATGAGAACGGCGGATACCCGAGGCGCCGGCGATACTCGATTTCCTGCCGGTAGAAGGCAGCGTAGTCGTGATCGACGGCGCAGGCAATGGCGTAGTGGTGCGGCTGATAGGCCTGCAGGATCACGCGCCCGCCGGCATCACCACGCCCGGCGCGGCCCGCCATTTGCGTGAGTAACTGAAACGTCCGCTCGGCAGCGCGAAAATCAGGGAGTCCCAGCGAATCGTCGGCGCCTACCGCACCGACCAGCGTGACGCCGGGAAAATCGTGGCCCTTGGCGAGCATCTGAGTTCCCACCAACATGTCGATCTCGCCACGACCGAACAACGACAGAATTTGCGCGTGCGCACCCTTGCGGCGCGTCTCATCGGCGTCGAAGCGACGAATTCGACTGCGCGGAAAACGCCGTCCGAGTGCTTCTTCGAGCTGTTGGGTGCCGTGCCCCATGTCGTGCATTGCCTCGGCGCCGCACACCGGGCAGGCAGCGGGCACACCGGTGGTGTAGTCGCAATAGTGGCAGCGCAGCTGGTGTTGTCGCCGGTGCAGCGTC
>CBDUXW010000350.1:0-4177 GCA_965371275.1 uncultured bacterium
GAGGCGTACTTTTGACAGTACGTCGAGCACCCGAATCAAGCGCAACGCAGTCATCGCACGCCCTCGCGCTCGCGCTAACGGTTTGCCGCCATTTTGGCGGCAAACCGTATGGCGGCTTCCATTGCCGCTGCATCGGCGGTGTTGCTTCCGGCGATGTCGTAGGCGACGCCGTGATCCGGCGAGGTCCGCGGGTAGGGCAGTCCGAGGGTCAGGTTGACCGATGGGATGTCGGCGCCCTTGGCCATGATCGTTCCCTGGTCGTGGTACAGCGCCAGGATGACGTCGTACTCCTTGTGCCGGAAGATGCTGTCGGCCGGAAACGGGCCATCGACGTCGGCGCCCGCGGCGCGCGCCTCGACGATGGCCGGGCCGATTTCGGTGCCCTCCTCGGTGCCGAGAAGGCCGTGTTCGCCGGCGTGGGGATTGAGCCCGGCAACCGCGATGTGCGGCGCCGCACCGAACCAGCGGCGCCAGCCCGCATCGAGGCGCTGCAATGCCGCCACGATGACCGGTCTTCGTACCGATGCCAACGCCGACGCCAACGGCAGGTGCGTGGTCAACAGCGCCACCGCCGGCTCGATGTTGCCGAACACCATGAGCGGCTCGCCGACCCCGGCGCGGGTCGCCAGAAACTCCGTGTGGCCGCGGAATGAGGATTCGATCGCGACGATTCCACGTTTGCTGACCGGTGCGGTAACCAGGGCTGCGATGCGGCCGTCAGCCGCCAAGCGTGTCGCCTCGACGATGCAATCGAGCGCGATCTGGGCATCGGCGAGACGCGGCCTGCCGGGCTTCAGCCCGGCCTCTACCTTGCCGCAGGCAAACGTGCGCACATCGAGGTCGAGTCCGAGATCGTGTGCCAGCGCCGTCAGGTATTCGGGGTCGCCGATTATCGCGAGAGCCGGGAACGAAGGTTCCGTTTCGGCGCTGAGCGCGGTGCAGGCACGCAACGTCACCTCGGGACCGATGCCCGCCGGATCGCCCATCGTGATGGCGATGGGTGGCGCCGCGATCGTGTCGCTCATCAGGCCACCACGCCGCAGCGCAGCGCGGCGCCGGCGCCGATGAGTGCCTCCTCCACCGTTAAGCGTGCGTTGGGTTGCAGGGCGCCGTGCAGCTTGTCCTCGGCGTGTTGCACGGCGTCGATCGCGCTGATGATCGAGCCCGGATCCAGTGTATCGGCCCACGGAGCCCAGTCGGCAGCACGGTCGAGGTTGACCACTTGGTGCTCGTCGTTGCCGGCGTTCAGCACCAGCAGATCGCGCAAGATATCGCGCACGGCGCCGATCGCCGACGCCGCTTGCTCGATCTTGCGCTCGCCGACGCCGCCGGCGAGCAGGGTCTCGGCGGCGGCGAGCAACGCCGCGCCGCCTTGAACGGACTCTTCGAGCGCCGCCTCGGCGATGTCGCGCAAGGTCGTGTATTCCTCGATATCCAGGCTTACGGCCTTGCCGACGCTGCCGGGGGCCAGAGCCGCCCGCAGGCGGGCCTCATCGCTCGGCACTCCTTCGGCGTCCTCGAGATGGGCGCGCAGCAGGCCGAGCGGCAGCGGCTGGAAGCGTAGCGGCTGACAACGCGAGCGTATCGTCGGCAGCAGCGAGCCCGGCCTGGCCGTGACCAGGAGTAGCAACAGTGAGCCCGGTGGCTCCTCGAGCGTCTTGAGCAGCGCGTTTTGTGCCTGCGTGGTCATGGCGTCGGCATTGTCGATCACCACGACGCGACGAGTACCCTCGTAGGGCCTGTATCCGGCCCAGCTGACGATCGGCTCATGGGGCGGCTCTGGTCCGGCGGTTCGTGAAGTTTTGCGTAGCGTCACCTGGGCGATGCGGATCTTCCCGGTCAGCGGTTCGACCCACAGCACATCGGGGTGCAGCCCGCGGGCTACCTTGCGGCACGATACACACGTGCCGCACGCGTCATTGTTGTGGTCGGCGGCCGCACAGTTGAGCGCCTGCGCCAGGATGCCGGCGCACGTTGCCTTGCCGACACCCGAGGGCCCGTGCAGCAGGATCGCGTGCGGCAATCGGTTGCGCTCGATGGCGCGACGCAGCGCCTGCACCGGGCCCTGGTGGCCGACGAGAGAAGCGAAGCCCGAGCCGGCGGTCTGCGGCGGTGCCGAGCCTCCCGCCTCGGCGACGGCGGCGTCGCGGGCGACGATCTCCGCTTTGGTGGGCTTCTTGCGGGTGGCTGCGGTCACTCGATTCGATCCGACCTACCAGAGGTACACGACGATGTCGGCGCGGCGCCGCAGATCGGCGAGCCAATCGCCGACCCTGCGGTTGACTTCATTCTCGATCAAGATCGGCCGTATGAGGCGCTCGATGTCCTCGAACTCCGGCAACGGCTCGCCGACGCGCTCCATCTCGGGCCGCAAGATCTCCTCGTAATAGCGCCGCGAGTCTTCTTCGCGAATGTCCACGGTGCTTCGGTAGCGGGCATCAATGTAGTTGAGGATCAGATGCCGACGCCCCAGATCGTAGCGTACTTCGGTCGCCGTCATCCCTTGCCGCTCCAGTTCCTCCTCGAAGGCCTGGGTCGACGAAAACTGCGCCGCCAGATCGACGAACTCGCCGTCGACCTCGGCACCGAAGGCGGAGAATTGAGGGAAGCGCCGTACGTATCGGTCGACGAGCATGTTGTCGATCATGCAGTCGAGCACACGACGCTCCCGGGCGCCGTCGCCGCTCGCCGGCGTCGAAGCGGCCGGATCTTCGTTGCCACCATCCGACGCCGTGACGTCTCCGCACAGGGCAAGCGTCCCGAGGTCGGTGGAGCTCAACCGGGTAGCTCGCCGCAGTTGCGCCAGCGTGATGACTTCACCGTCGACGACGGCGACGATCCGGTCGATGAGCTGAGTTGGTGCGATTGGTGACGCGAAGTCGGTCCTCGTCGGCGCAGTCGCCGACGCCGAGGCGACGGGGACGAGGCACAGCAATACCGTGCCGATCAGGTTGGCCATCACGCCGCCGGGTTGTCGCATCAGAATGCCTGGCCGATGGCGAAGTGGAGCTTGAACCCATCTTCGCCGGGACGTGCGTCCAGCAAGCGCGCCACGTCGAGCCGCAATGGCCCGATCGGCGTCGCGTAGCGAATACCGAAACCGATGTCCTCGCGGATCTCCGCGGTGGAAATCGAATCAAAGTCGGCGAAGACATTGCCCACGTCGAGGAAAAGCGCGGCGCCCAGGTTGCCCCGCACCGGAACGCGGAGCTCGAGGTTGCCGATCAACAACACATTGCCGCCCAGTGGGTTGCCGTTCGGGTCCGTCGGCCCGGCCTGATTGCGGCCGAAGCCGCGCAAGGTGGTCGAACCGCCGGCGAAAAATCGCTCCGGCAAGGGCACGATGGAATCGCCATAGGGGACCGCGAATCCGGTGCGCGCCGCGGCCACGAACACCGCGTCGGGCCCGAGACTCCAATACCAGTAGGAGCGCCCGAACACCTTGAAGAAGTTGGTTTCGCTGGCCAGCGCACGCGAGGCGAGCTCGGTATCGAGCGTGTGGTAGGCGCCGCTGCTCGGGTCGATGGGATCGGGTCGGGTGTCTTGCAGCATCGAATAGATGAAGCTGCCGACGATCGCGTCTTGATCTTCAGGCTCGATGAACTCGGGATCGATCAGAATGTCGAAAGCTTGCTGATTTCGAAACGAGTAACGGCCGATACTGGTGAGCGTTTGCGAATGGCGCACGACCCCCTGGAACGAGACCCCGAAGTTCTGCACCTTGAAGCCTTCCTGGTCGACGCTCTCGTAGTAGCTGACCAGCGATCCCTCGACGCGGCGACCCAGCAGCCACGGCTCCGTGTAAATGAAGCGAATTCGCTGTTCCTTGAACGAGGCGCGCACGCTGGCCGTGGCGCGGTGGTTGCGCCCCCACAGGTTGTCTTGCCCGACAACCACCAGACCGCGGATCTGCTCTTCGGTGGAGTATCCGAGACCCCACGACAGCCTCTGGCTCGACCCTTCTGTGACACGGACGACCACGGTGGGGTTCGATGCGGTCGATTCGGGCTGCGCCGTGTCAATCGAAACACGCGAAAAAAGTCCCAGTTGGTACAGGCGACTCTGGCTGCGGATGATCGCTTCCTGGGTCAGCGGCGAGCCCGGCACGAACTGCAGCTCGCGACGGATGACGCGGTCCTTGACGCGGCGATTACCCGAGATCAGGACACGGCCCACC
>CBDUXW010000351.1:0-4167 GCA_965371275.1 uncultured bacterium
GTTCCCGGCTGAGTGCTCTTGCGAGCGAAGAGGCCGAGGGCCGCGGGGACGAGGGCTAGGCCGATGGCGCCCCGTTCGGCCTGGAGCGCTTCGGCGATGCCCGCGTTGGGCCTCCTCGACGATGCGGCAAGCATCGCCGTCGTCGGCCCGCCTTGCCCTCGCCCGCAACACCCACCCGCCAGACCCATCACACTTTCACCACGGCCTGCTAGGCGCGGCGTGATCGTTTCCTATGCGCCGATCCGACACTGGTGCACGAAGTCATCTCGAGTATGCTCTTGCACGGACGGCAGGGCGCAATAGAATTGTCGCTCATGTCCACTTAACCGGATCGAGCAATCGATCGGAAGCCACCATGCTCAAAGCCGCGACGCTGACCTGCATCGTGATGATCTTGCCCGGCTACCCGGTCGTCGAGGTGCAGCAAGCACCTCAGGTGAATCTCGAGCGCGCCCTGGAAATCGTCGGATCGATGGAGGAGGCGTGGGAAACCGTCACCGACTACACCGCGAACCTCGCGAAGACGGAGCGGTTCCATGACGGCACCGTCAGGTCCCAGCGAGTTCGGCTGAAGTTCCGCCAGCCTACCGACCAATACGTCAGTGTGCTCGAAGGCCACGAAAAGGGAGCCGAGCTGCTCTATCCTCAGGGGGACAACAACGACCGTATTCTCGGCCACAAGGGCGGCGTTACCGGAGCGTTCGCCGGGTTCTTCGGACGGCTCCCGGGAGTCGGCAGCTTGGTTCCGGAAGAGTTCGGCCTCGAGGATCCTCGGCTCCTTCGCCGCCAACACCACTCCATCCTCGATCTAAATCTCGGCAAGATGGGGAGATTGTTCGCACAGTCCGTTCGTACGTCGGCTGAGTATGGAGAGGGGCAGATCATCTTTCACCCGAGTGAGGAGGTGGACGGCCGGCCGGCCGATGTGGTGGAGCTTCTCTACTCCGCGGATGCCGGGTCCACGCTGACGGTCCGGGAGGGCGACACACTGTTCAGCGTTGCCCGTGAGTCGGGACAGGACATGTACGTCATTCTGTACAACAACCCCGAGATCGAAGGGCCGCTTGATCTTCGCCCGGGACAAGAAATCTTCGTTCCGAGATACTATGTGCCGCGCGCCCTCGTGTGGATCGGGCACGAGACGCGACTCCCGTTGAAACTGGAATGCTACGACGACCAGGGTCGACTCTATGAATCCTACGAGCACTCGGAGCTGCGCATCAATGTCGGCCTGACCGACATTGATTTCGACCGCAAGAATCCCGAGTATCGTTTCCGGTAGGCTCGGCGCGGTTTCGTCGGCCCGACTTCCGCCTGCCTGCCCGCCCGTCTATCGTCGCGGTACCAACCGTCGCAACTCCGGAAACCAGTTCACCACGACCCGGGCGAGCTGGATATTGGGCGCCTCGTCGCCCGCCTTCGGGAACATGACGAACCGCCCGTCCGGCGCCACGTCATAGTCGGCGAACGTGTTCCCTGCGACCGCGACACCGCCGAGCCCGCCCACGAAGTTGCCCGAAGCGATCAGGCGCGGCCGCGAGGCGCCGAAGCTGTCGCCGGTAGCCTGAACGTCGACGCCGACGATCCCATCGTCGGTGCGGTAATAGAGCTCGCTGCCGTCCTTCGCCCAACGCGGGTACGCGCCGCCCTCGTCGGAAACCTGCCAGCGGCCGCCGGCGGGCGGGAAAGGCCGCACGTAAACCTCGTTGCGCCCGCTCTCGTCGGACTGGTAGGCGACCCAACGCCCGTCGGGGGAAAATGAGGCTTCGAGCTCCGCAAACTGAGTGACGAGGAAGGGCTCGATCGGACTGTCACCTTCGAGGTCGAGGTACGCGATGTCCGCGCCGCCCGCCCAGCCGTGCTCTTCGTCGGCCGGTCCCGAACGGGTTGTCAGAATCCAACGGCCGTCCAACGACCAATCGCTGACGAACAGCGAAACCCCCTCCTCGTGGGTCAGCTGGACGGCGTCACCCGACCCGTCCGCCGCCTTTCGATAGAGATCGTCGGAGCCATCGGCATCCGATGAGTAGATGAGCTCGGAGCTGTCGGGCGACCATACGGCGGGCCCCTCGATGCCTTCGCTGAAGGTGAGGCGTGTGCGGGTGCCGCGCTCCAGGTCGTACACCCAGATATCCCAGTTCTCCGAGTTCAGCTCGGTCATGTTCACACGCGACCCGTCGGGCGACACCCTCGCCTCGACGTAAGTACGGGCCTCGGGAAGCAAGGTCGAGGTCTCGTTGTCGCGGCTCAGCCACACGGCCGGGAACTGCCCCGGGCCCGACGAACCGCGTCGGTACACGAGGATGCCGTTGCTCGAAACATCGTACTGGGCCCCGCCGCTGCCGGGATCGTCGGCAACCTCCTCGGCCACCGGCACCGCGCTGCCGACGATCTCGAGGGTGTCGATGTCGAACGGCACGGCGAATAACGTGCCGTCGTTGACGAACAGCAAATGTCCCGACTCCACGTAGCGGCCGTAGTAGCCGCCCCGATAGGCCACTGTCTGCTCACTGGTGTCCAGGTCGACGACCTTGATCGTGGCACCGTCGAACGTGCCGCCCCCCGTGTGGGCGGTGAACAGCACGTGGCGGCCGCCGGGCAAGATCTGCGGCCAGCGGTGGGTGCCCTCGCCGGCTTCCTCATCGAGTGTGGTGATCGGTGTGGGCTCGCCGCCGTCGGCGCTCACCGCCATCAAGCCCGTGTTGGTCCCCGGCGCGAAGATGATGCGGCCGTCGTCGCCCCAATCGGCCCCGCGGCTGCGATTGACCTCGGCGATCTCGAGCGGCGTGCCGCCGGTGGCGGGGACCTTCTTCAAGGAATTCGTAGTGACGAAGCCGACCCAGTCGCCGTCGGGAGAAAAGAAGGGGTGGTAAGCGGCCCCGCCGGCAAGGTCGCTGACATCGGTGCTGTCGAGTCGCCGTATCTGTAGGCTCGAATCCTGCTGCGCGCCGGTAACCACCACGACCTGGCTGCCGTCGGGCGACAGCACCAGGCTCGAGCCGAGCGACAGGTCGCGAAGGTTCTCGGCAACGCCGATTGCGATGTCGAGCCGCAGCGTCGGCGGGTCGGCAAGCTCACCCGGCCCCGACATCATGCTGGCGCCGAGGGCCACGGCCAGCCCCGCCGCTGCGGCCCACGGCGCCCAGCGTTGCCACGCCGGCTGCGCCGCAGCGCCGGAACCGAGAATCGCATCGGCGGCCTCGGGATCCTCGAGGTACTCCTCGATCGGCACCCTGGCGTCACCGATCGCCTGGATGCGGCGCCCGGCGTCCTTGCGCAGGCAGCGATGCAACAGAGCGCGGATGCGACGGGGGGTCTCCTCAGGCAGCAGATCCCAGTCCGGTTCGCGGTGGACGATGGCGCCGAGAATGTCGGTGGCGGTCTCGCCGCCGAAGGTGCGCTGGGCGGTGAGCATCTCGTAGAGCACGCAGCCGAACGCCCAGATGTCGGCGCGACGGTCGACGGTGCGCCCGCGCGCCTGCTCGGGACTCATGTACCCCGCCGTACCCAGAATCATCCCCGCCTGCGTGGCCGCCATCATGGTGGGCGATGCGCTCAGGTCGGGTGTGGAGCCGGAGTGCTCGGTGGAAAAGGCCTTGGCGAGGCCGAAATCGAGCAGCTTCACGAAGCCCTCGTCGGAGACCATCACGTTGGCCGGCTTCAGGTCGCGGTGCACGATGCCCTTTTCATGCGCCGACTCCAGCGCCTGGGCGATCTGCAGGGCGATGTTGAGGGCCTGCTGAAGCGGCACTGCGCCGGCATCGAGCCTCTGGTGCAAGCTCTGTCCCTCCACCACCTGCATCACCAGAAAGCGCGTCCCGTCGGCCTCCTCGAGACCGTAGATGGCGGCGATGTTCGGGTGCTCGAGCTGGGCGAGAAGCTGGGCCTCGCGTTCGAGCCGCATCATGCGCTCGTGGTCGCCGGCCAACTCGGGCGGCAACACCTTCAGCGCCACGTCGCGCTTCAGGTTGCTGTCCTCGGCGCGGAAGACCTGCCCCATGCCGCCTTCGCCGAGCATGGCGGTGATCGTGTAGTGGTTGAGCTGGCTGCCGATTTCCATGCGTACCTCGTGGCGAGACCGGGGCGTACGAGGGCCCGATACTATCCGATCGTTCCAAAGCATGCCGCGCGTCCAGGACTCCGTCTCCCGGCCGGGCTACCGTTCAG
>CBDUXW010000352.1:0-4163 GCA_965371275.1 uncultured bacterium
TGTGCCTCGCCACCGCGGCTACCGCTTCGACCGGGCTCGCCGTCGCCGTCTTCGCGCGGCGCACGCTGCAGGAACGTCAGACCGGCGCCATCGACACGCCAGCCGAGCTCGCGCGGGTTGTTGCCGCGGCCACCGTCGCCGCGGCCGAAGCCACTCTCCCGCAAGGGTTGATCGATCAACGTCGCCAGCACGTTGCCGTCAAGATCCATGACCTCGGTCTTGCGCGGGAAGCTGTTCCAACCGGTAATGAACGAAAATGGCCGGTCGACGCGCGAAGTGAGGATGTGCTGTCCGTCCGGGCTCACCGAGATCGACGCGTACATCGCCGGCTCGCCGATCAACCGCGGCTCGCGACCCGGTGCCAACTCGGCAACCTGGCTGGTCGTGTAGTACTCGAACAGATCGGCATCGCGCGCCGTTTCCATCAGGAACGGCACGGTGCGCGTGCTGGTTTCCCGCGCCCGCGTGGTCCGGATCACCGGCCCGCCAGGAATGCGGTCATAGGCCGGCTCGGGGCCCCGATTCGGCGGCACGATGAGCGTTACAACCGTGCCGTTGGGCGTCCATTCCAGTAGCCCGCCGCCGCCGCCGCGCCCCGCCGCAGCAATCGTCGCCATCACCGCGGCGTCGGCGAGCGCCCCGGCGGCGCCGCTGTTGACGTCGGCCACCCACACTTCGGTGCGCTCGGGCAGATGCGCGAGGAAGGCAACCTGGTCACCCTCCGGCGACCAGCGCATGCCGGAAATGATGACGTCGTCGGGCAGATCGAAATCGAGAAACGCACGCGCCAGCAGCGAATAGACCCGCAGGTTGTTCGTACCCGACAGATCGAGCGTCCACACCCGGTTCGTCGCCGGCCGGAATTCGAGCGATGCCAACCGGTAGGTCTGGCGCGAGACCCGCTCCAGATTCGAATAGGGATTCGACTCGGTGACCAAAAAATGGTCGCCGTCGGGGCTCAGATTGTCGAGGGTCACCGCGTTGGGGTCGCGAGCGTAGAGATCCTGGATCCCCGGCGGCGGCAGAACGTAACCCTCCTCGATCACCGGCATAGGGCGAGCCGGCGCCTGCTCTTGCTCCTCCTGCTGTTGCAATGCCGAAGCCGAGCCGAGGAGCGGCGCCATGAGCAGCGCCGCGATGGCTGGAAACATCCAAACTCTCGAGAATCGCTTCATGGCCTAGGTCTCCTGTGGACCTGTGCTCCGTGCCCGTCAGGCGTGGCCCGGCGCACCGATGTCCGTTTTTTGCGGCGCTGGGGATCAGCGCTATTCAACGGCTCCCGGTGGGAAAAAACAAGGGTCGGCGCAGGGTACACTCTTGCCCCATGAGCCCGGAAAACGACCCGATCCGCAGATTTTTCGCCGTGTACGAGCGCGCCAAGAAGCACGATCCCGGTGATTTCACCCGCGTCGCGTTGGCTACGGTCGACACCGCGGGGCAGCCATCGGTCCGGATGGTGCTGCTGCGCGGTGTCGACGAGCGCGGTTTCGTTTTCTACACCAACTACGGCAGCAAGAAAGCCACCGACCTCGACAGCAACCCGCAGGCGGCGTTGTGCTTCTACTGGGAGGTGCTCAAGGAGCAGGTCCGTGTCGAGGGAACGGTCGAGCGCACCGACAACGAAGAAGCCGACACCTATTTCGCCAGCCGCACCCGTGGCAGCCAGCTCGCCGCCTTGGCCTCGAAGCAGAGCACGCCGCTCGAATCACGCTCGACGCTGGTCGCCCGGTACCTCAAGCTCAAGGCGCGATACCTCGGCAAGTCGATACCACGCCCCGAGTATTGGGGCGGCTACCGCCTCCGACCCGAGCGCATGGAGTTCTGGAACAGTCGCGCCCACCGGATGCACGACAGGGTGGCCTACCGGCGCGACGGCGACGGCGGCGCCTGGAGGTTGGAGCGACTGTACCCCTAGCAGTAGCATCGACGTCATGAGCTCGAGCGCATGGTCCGAGGTGTACGAAGTCGTTCGTCTCATCCCCCAGGGACACGTCATGAACTACGGCCAGATCGCCAAGCTCTGCGCGCGACCGCTGACACCGCGAGCGGTTGGCTGGGCGCTGAGTGACTGCCCGGGCGACGTGCCGTGGCACCGCGTCGTGAACGCGGCGGGCGGCTGCTCGACCGACCTGAAAGACGGCAGCGAGCCCGGTCGCCAGCGCACGCTGCTCGAAGCAGAGGGCGTGGAGTTCAGCGACAGCGGTTGCCTCGATATCGAAAGATATCGCTTCGATCTCGACTTTGACGACCTGGTCGAGATGATCGCCGAGGACGCAGATGACTGAGCGGGCGCTCACGTTGGGGCTCATCGGCTACGGCCGCATGGGGCACGAAATCGAGGCAGCGGCGCAGACGGCCGGTCACCGGGTCGTCGTGACGCTCGATATCGCCGACAATGCCGACGGCGACGGCATCACGTCGGCGACGTTCGACGGGGTTGATGTTGCCATCGAGTTCAGCCAACCCGACGCCGTGCTGGCGAACATCAGGAAGGCGGCCGCGATCGACCTGCCGTTGGTGGTGGGAACGACGGGCTGGGACGCCGATCTTGACGAAGCGAAGCGGCTCGTCGACGAGCACAACGCGGCGCTGGTGCACGGCGCCAACTTCTCGATCGGCGCCAATCTCTTCTTCCGCATCGTCGACAACGCCGCCGCTCTGTTCGACCGATTCGACGGCTACGATCCGTACGTTCTCGAGCATCATCATCGTCACAAGCTCGACGCGCCGAGCGGCACGGCGTCGCGCCTGGCCGAGCTCCTGGTCGACGGCATCGAGCGCAAGACGTCGATTCTGCCGGGAAACCCCGAGGGCGCGATCGAGGCCGGCGCCCTGCAGGTCACCAGCGTTCGCAGCGGCGCCGCCTTCGGCCGGCACCAGGTGGGCTTCGACAGCGGCGCCGATTTCATCGAGTTGGTGCACACGGCGCGGGGCCGCGAGGGATTCGCCGAGGGCGCGCTGATGGCCGCGCAATGGATCGTCGGCAAGAAGGGCTTTTTCGCCTTCGCGGACCTCCTCGACGACATCCTGGACGGCCCCGACAGCGCAAACCGTGGCGGCGATCGATGAGCTCTGAGCTGCGACACAGAATCGAAGAGCTTTACGAGCTGCCGCACGACGATCTCCCGGGCGACGCCGAGGACGCCTTCGCACAGCTCCGCGACGCTCTCACTGCCGGATCGATCCGCGCTGCCGAACCACAATGGTCTCGCAAAAAGTCGCGGACGCCTTCCGCGGCGAGCCGGCCGATGCCTTGGTCGGCGGTAACACCTTCGGAGCGCACCCGGTCGCCTGTGCCGTCGCCCTGGCGAATCTCGGCATTATCGAGCGGGAGAACCTCGTACAAAACTCGGCGCGCATGGGCGAGCACCTCGCCGAACAGCTCGAGGAGCTTGTCTCGCGGCATCCCAGCGTGGCCTATGCCCGCGGGATCGGTCTCATGCACAACCTGGAGCTGATGCGCAACGCCGAAACCAACGAACCGTTTCGGCCTGAGGATGCGATCGACAAGCGTGTCACCGATGCGCTCAAAGCCAACGGCGTCATCGGACGCCCTCAGCATGGCCGCGTATCGATCGCGCCGTCACTCATCATCAACCGCGAGGAAATCGATACGCTGGTCGACCTAGTCGACAGCGCCATCACGCAAGTGGAACAGGATCTCGGCATCGGCTAAACGCGCACACCCAACGCGCTGTGGGGGACGAATATTAGATCCTGCCGGGTCCCCATCTGCTAGACCGGCAGCGGTCGGAGTTTTGTGCTCCCACGGCCGGGGGGAGTTGTGGGCCGGCACCGGGGCGACGACCCACGTCTTTCTGGTCCCACGGGCTGCCCAGGTCGGTCTCAGCCGCCGGGTGGCGTCGCCAGCACGCGAGGGAACTCAAGCGTCGCATACACCGACGCGCTGATGGTCTCGATCGTGTCCACGGCATCGCGCAGACTCGGCTGGTCGCTCGTCAGAATGGCGAGGACGTAGCGCGGATCGCCATCGAGATCGCGCACGTACCCCGCGCTGTGGATGAGCCAGCCGTCGCCGTACTCAAGCCAGCCATTCTTCAACCCGACAACTGCCGACTCCGGGACCCCGGCGGAGATCCCCCAGGCTTGCTCCGCGACAACGTGCTCCAATTCCTGGCGAACCGCGCGCTGCACCTTCCGGG
>CBDUXW010000353.1:0-4159 GCA_965371275.1 uncultured bacterium
ATCTTCGCCGCCCAATACGACTCGCTGCGCTCACTGCTCGAGGAGCTCTTGTTGCTCGGTGAGCTCTACGGCCAGGATGTTGCCGGCGGCAGCTCCGGAGACGACGACGCGGCGATCGTGTTGTCGACGATTCATCAATCCAAGGGCTTGGAGTGGCACACGGTGTTCGTGATCCACTTGCTCGAGGGATTTTTCCCGAGCCCGCGCGCCCTCGACGAAGAAGCGGGCGAAGAGGAGGAGCGGCGCATCTTCTACGTCGCCATGACGCGCGCTCGCGACGAGCTCTACCTCAGCTATCCGATCGTTAGGCCGGGAGCATATGGATCTTCTGTCGTCCAGCAACCGTCCCGCTTCTTGCAGGAGTTACCCGAAGGGCTGTACGAAACGTGGCAACTCGAAGAGGACGAGAGCGAGACGGGCACGGCGCCCACATCGAGCGAATCCGACCCTAACGTCGATCCGCTCTGGGACGACGATGAACCGATCGAAGAACCCTGGACCGATGACGACAGCCCGCCGGCCGACCTTTGACCCCTCTCGCGCCGAGTTGCTAGCATTGGGGCTCCGGTCGAGATCTGCAGTAGTTCCCGAATAGCGCTCTCAGGAGGATGTCCGTGCATTTCCCGAAACCCGGCAGTCGAGCCGTGATCGCCGCTCTAGCGGCGACGTTCGTGGCCTTCGTCGCCTACTCGGTTGCCGAACCCGTGACGCCACAGGATCCGCAAATCCGGCTCGACGATACAGACTTCGAGTGGATCGACGCGATCGAAGACATGGCCTCCTTTGAATGGAGCGTGGTCGTGGTGAACAACTCCAACGCCGAGCGCCGCTTGCGGGTCATCCTCGACCTGTTGGACGACGACGACCGGCCGGTGAATCGCGACGAGCGCGGCAACCCCAACGACGTCGTCATCATCACGGTGGAGCCCAGCCAAACCCTCGAGGTCAAACAGCAGGGCGCGCTCAACTACGATCAGGCCGCCGAGATCGTTCAGTTCCGCTCGCGCTTCGAAATCATCGAGGACACGCACTGATGCGCGTCCGGGCGGCGCTGTGTTGCGCCGCAACGTTGCTGCTCGGGGGCGCCTTGGCCGTCTACGCGGCACCGCAAGAGTCCTACGATCTGATCATCAGTAATGGGCAAATCATCGATGGAACGGGCAATCCGTGGTTCCTGGGCGACGTCGGCATCCGCGGCGATCAGATTGCTGCGATCGGCGACCTCAGCGGCAGCGTCGCTGATGTGCGCATCGATGCCACCGGGAGGCTCGTCGTGCCCGGTTTCATTGACCTGCACAGTCACGCCGATGCCGGCCGGGCGAGCCTGGCGAACGCGGAAACGGCAGCTGCGCTCAACCTCGTCACCCAAGGCATTACCACGGTCGTCGTGGGACAGGACGGCCGCTGCCAGTGCCCCGTCGGCGAACGGGCCGAGCTCTATCGCCGGCAAGGCATCGGACCCAACGTCGTGCAGATGGTCGGCCACGGCTCCGTGCGCCAGCAGGTCATGGGTAACGTGCAGCGCGCGGCAACGGCCGCCGAGATCGACGAGATGGTCGACGTCGTACGCCAGGCGATGCGTGAGGGCGCCGGCGGCATGTCCTCCGGCCTCGAGTACAACCCGGGCCGCTTCAGCGTCACCGACGAAGTAATCGCCATGGCCACGGCGGTCGGCGAGTTCGGCGGCTGGTACATCAGTCATGAGCGCAGCGAAGGTCGCACGCCGATGTGGTGGCTGCCGAGCATGGGAGGACAACCCCCAGACCTCGTCGACGCCGTTCTCGAAACGATCGCCATCGGCGAGGCCACCGGCATCCCGGTGGTTGCCAGTCATATCAAGGTGAAGGGGGCAGACTACTGGGGCGCGGCGCCGAACATTACGCGCCTCATTGTCGATGCGCGACGTCGCGGCGTCCAGGTGTACGCCGATCAGTATCCATATGCCACCACCGGCTCGGACGGCAGTACGGTGCTCGTCCCCCGCTGGGCGTTGCAGAACGAAGATGGCGCGGGCAGGGGAGGCGGTCGCGGCGACCGCGATTTCAGTGCGCAGCGCGAGGCGTTCCGCCGCCGTCTCGAGGATCCCGGAACCGCACGGCGTGTGCGTGAGGACATCGCCCACGAGATCAGCCGCCGCGGCGGCGCCGACAAGTTGCTGATTGTCGAGTCCCACAACCCGGAGTGGGTCGGCGTCTATCTCTCCGACGTCGCCAGCCAGGTGGCCATGGATGCTGTCGAGGTCGCCATCATGTTGCAGCTCGAAGGACAGGATCGTGCCGGCGGCGCCCTCATTCGCGGATTCTCGCTCGACGAGGCGGATATCGAGCGCTACATCGCGCAGGAATTCACCGCCACCTGCACCGACGCCGGCATCGCGGTGTTTGGGCAGGGGCTCCCTCATCCGCGGTTCTACGGCACCTATCCGCGCAAGCTACGCCACTACGTGATGAACGAGGGCGTCCTCACCATGGCCCAGGCCATCCGTTCCTCGACGTCGCTACCGGCACAAATCGCCGGACTGGCGCGGCGCGGCATCTTGCGCGAGGGCCTTGCTGCGGATGTCGTCGTCATCGATCCGCGCGAGGTAGGTGACCACGCCACGGCGATGGACCCCCACCAGTACAGCACCGGCATCGACATCGTCCTGATCAACGGTGAGTTCGCCGTGCGCGGCGGACAACCGACCAACGCCTTGAGCGGGCGTGTCCTGGACGGTGCGGGATTTGGCGGCCGTCCGGAGCCGGGCGAGCGCCGGAATTGAGGGGCGTTCTTTCGTGAGCTCCTTGCGAACAGCGGCGGACGTGCGCTCGTACTTCCTCAAGAATTGGCGCGAACTGCTGCCGGATCTCCTGGTCACGCAGGCGCGCGTCGCCCCCGCTCCGCAAGACGACACGATGGTGCACGTCGAGCTGCGCGACGAGGTCGGCCACATACGGCACCTGCTCTTTGTCCCCCTGGCCTCGGGGGAGCCGCGCTTGCTGCGCGGCTTGCTGCCCCGGATCCGCGAACTATCGCGGACCAACGTGTGGGCCGGGCTGCTGGTGCCGCACATGGGCGCCGCCGGATTACGCGTATGTCGCGAGGCCGGAATCGGCTACGTAGATTGCTGCGCCAACGCCTACTTGCACTTCAATCAGGTCGTCGTGCAGATCGCCGGCAATCGCAATCGATTCAACGTCCCGAAACGTCCGCGGACACTGTTCAACGACAAGGCCACGATACCGTTACGCATCCTGCTCGAGAATCCGGAAGCCTCGGTGACGACGCGCCAGATCGCCGATCGCGGCGGCATGAGCCTCGGATGGGTATCGCAAATCTTGCAACAGCTCCACAGCGAAGGGTACGTGGAGCGCAAGCGCGGCGGCGGCACGCGGCTGCTACACCCGGGCAGGCTTCTCGATGATTGGTTGCGCCAGTACTCGTTCGAGCAAAACAACGTGTACCCGTTTCAGATGCGCGAGCCCGCAGTCGCGCCTACGCTCGAACGTTTGCGCGCGCTGCAGCCGCCACTGTTCGACCGCTACGCGCTTACCTTGGATGCGGCGGTGTCGGCGCTTTCCGCGACCACGGAGACCGAGCAACTCCATGTGTACCTGCCCGACCTCGCCCACCAGGACGAGGATGCCCTTGACGCGTGGGCCACAGCGTTGAGCCTGCGGCCGGCCGGCCATTCAGCCAATTGCTTCCTCATCGGACCGACATACACGCACGCTGCCTTTTTCGGCATGCGCCGCGCCCACGGGCTGCGGCTGGTATCCGACCTGCAGCTCTACCTCGACCTGTTTCATTATCCGGCAGCCTCCCGCCCGCGGGCGCGGGCGGCGGTTGCCGCCCGGCTGCCCTTCTCGGTGGGCGAGAGCGGATAGATCTCGACCTCGCGGTCGACAACGACGGCACCGCCCTCGGTCCGCAACAGTGCCGCAGCGCACTCCGGGTCGTGTCCGAAGACGATGGTCCAGCCGTGTTCGGCGGCGCGCGACAAGAATTGCCGTTTCTCTTCCAGCGTCATCAGGGGCTGGTTGTCGTAGGCCATGATGTACGGCCACCGCAGGTGGGCCCGCGTCGGCACCAGGTCGGCGCAAAACAGAAGCGTCGCCTCGGGCCCCTCGATGCGAACGAGCTGCATGCCTGGCGTATGACCTTCCACGACGTGCAAGTG
>CBDUXW010000354.1:0-4148 GCA_965371275.1 uncultured bacterium
CCCCTACTCGACGGTGGCGGCGATCGGCATCAGCGCCGCGCCGACGAATTCCGTCCGCGTGCCGCAGCTCATGTTGATCGATGGCTCCACCGTGCCGGCGACGTGGCCGGCGACGCAGATCGTGATCAACGAAATTCTCGCCGCCGACCTCGAGGCCGAGATCGGCGACACGTTGCGCATGGAGTACTACGTGGTCGGCCCCTACGAGCAACTGGAAACCGATGCATACGACTTCGTCGTCGGCGGCATCGTGGCGATGAGCGGCTTGGCAGCCGATCGCCGATTGACGCCCGACTACCCCGGCATCGAGGGCACCGAGAACATCGCCGACTGGGAGCCTCCTTTCCCCGTCGATCTGCGCACTATTCGCACCGAAGACGAAGACTACTGGGACGATCATGGCGCCACCCCCAAGGCCTTCGTCGCCGAAGAAACAGCGCGTGAGCTGTGGAGCACGCGTTACGGGAGCATCACTTCGATACGCCTGACATTGCCGGAAGCCGTCGCGGCCGACGAATTTCTCGGCGCCTTCGGTGAAGATCTCCTGCCGCGCCTGAACCTGGCCCAGTTCGGCATGCGCTTTCTGGAGGTCAAGGCCGAGGGGCTGCAGGCGGCAGCAGGGGCCACCGACTTCAGCATGCTGTTCATCTCGTTCAGCTTCTTCATCATCGCTTCTGCGGCGATGCTCGTCGGCCTGCTGTTCAGCCTCGGGATACAGGCGCGCGCCGCCGAGATCGGGCTGCTCTTGGCCGTGGGCTACACGCTCAAACGGATACGCCGCCAGATGATCGGCGAAGGGGGCGTGATCGCCGCAATCGGTGCGCTCGTTGGATTGGCCGTCGGGGTCGGCTACGCCGCCTTGATGATGGCCGGGTTGCGTACCCTCTGGGTCGACGCCGTCGGTACGCCGATGCTGACGCTGCACGTCGTGCCGGCGAGCCTTGTCGCCGGCTGGGCAATTTCAATGACCGTCGTGCTGCTGTCGATCTGGTTCACCGTGCGCCGCCTCGGGCGCGTATCGGTAACGTCGCTGCTCAAAGGTTCGTTCTTCGCCGTTCCGGGAGCTGCGCGCCGCAGCGGCGCCCGGCTGAAAACGATTGCCATTGCCAGCGCCACGTTCGCCGCGGCGATGCTGGCGTACGCCGTAGCCTCGGGAACAACGATGGACCCGATGGTGTTCGGCACCATCGGCTTTCCGCTGCTGATCGCCGGGCTCACCGCTTTCGCCGCCTGGTGCGGCGGCACGCGCGGCCGCCTCAGTCGTCCCGGCGCCACGGCGCTGCTCGGCATGGCGGCGCGCAACAGCGCCTGGAACCCGGGACGCAGCATCCTCAGCGTGGCGCTGATCGCCTTCGCGTCGTTCGTCATCGTAACCGTGGCAGCGAACCACCGAGACCCGACCCTCGAAACGGGATCCGTGGAGTCAGGGACGGGTGGCTTCGGGTTGTACGCCACGTCCGACGTGCCGATCTACCACGATCTCAACTCGCCGGACGCGCGCTTCGACCTGGGATTTCCCGATCAGGTCGCCCCGCTTCTCGAAGAGGCGCAGATCTTTTCCCTGCGCACCGTGCCCGGCGACGATGCGAGCTGCCTGAACCTGTACCGGCCGCAAAATCCGCGCCTCCTCGGCGTCGGCGACGATCTGATCGGCCGCGGCGGCTTCACCTTCGCCCGCACGTTGGCGCCCGAGGCGGAGGCTGCCGGCGCTCTCGTAAGTGCGACAGACGTCGCGTACGACCCGGACAACCCCTGGACGCTGCTGCGCCAGCCGCTCGAGCCCGGCGTCATCCCCGCCTTCGGCGACGCCAACTCGGTGCAGTGGATCCTTCACCTCGGCCTGGGTTCCGATTTCGAGATGGAGAACGAGCTCGGCGAAACCATCCGCCTGCGCATCGTCGGTATCTTCGCGGAGAGCGTGTTCCGCAGCGAGTTGCTCATTTCCGAGGAGAACCTGCTGGCCAACTTCCCGAGCCGTAGCGGCTACTCCACGTTCCTGGTCGAGGCCGACAACTTCCCGGGAAATATCGACACACCTGCCGACGAGGTCCCTAACCTCGTTGCGGAAGCTCTGGAAGCGAACCTCGGCGACTACGGCTTCGACGCGACGCGCACCGACGACAAGCTCGCCGGCTTCCTCGTGGTCCAGAACACCTATCTGGCGACCTTCCAAATGCTCGGCGGCCTGGGACTACTGCTCGGCACCGTCGGTCTCGGCGTGGTGCTGCTGCGCAACGTCATCGAGCGTCGCGCCGAGCTCGCCACCCTGCGCGCCTTCGGCTACCGGCGCGCGGCGCTGTCGCGCATGGTGCTGGCGGAAAACGCCTTCCTGTTGTTCCTCGGGACGGCGCTCGGCAGCGCCGCTTCACTGCTGGCCGTGGCGCCACGCTTCATCGGCGGCTCGTTCGGCCTGCCTTGGGGGTCGCTCGGCCTCATCCTGCTGACGGTGCTATCCGTCGGCATGATCTCGAGCCTGGCGGCGGTCGCCGGCGCCCTGCGCGTACCTCTGTTGCCCGTTCTGAAGGGCGATCGCTAGCAGCCTGTAACGGATGAACGGTTAGCGGCTGGGCGGGTCGTTCGCGCTTGGGAACAAGGCACCACACTTTCGCGGCGGCCTAACGCTCGCGCTTCCAGTTCTCCATCAAGTCGATGAACTGCTGGATCTCGGTCGTTATCGCCGATGCCGCCGACAGGTTGCGGAACGAGACCGGCCTGACGAAGACGACCTCGTTAGCCTCGACTTCGCGGAGACGAAATTGGCCGTCCATCGTGTGGCGCGGCTCGGCGCTGATCTCTTCGGGCGAGATAACCAGGAGATACTGCGCCATCTCGGCGCTCGGTACGAGGCCGAACCCGGGCGTGTCGGAGATCGCGTTGGACAGGAGCCTCTGCATTTCCAACAGGTCGCCTTGAAGCTGACCGAGCGTCGACCCGACGTCGGTCTCGCCCTCCTCCGCGTTGAACGAATTTCGGTCGCGCGGCTGCTGCTCGTTCGCCATCAATTCCCGCGTGTCGACACCGACCACGAACACCTTCCAGGCGGCGAGCCGCTCTTGAGTGTCGTCGGGCGCCGGCGACGCCTGTTGGAGGCCGCCGAACGCCGAAGGCTCGACCCCGGCGAGGACGGCGCGAACGGCCTGGTCCCAGGCGGTCTCATAGTCTTCAAGCTGCTGGGCGGCCAACGACGCGAGTTGGTGGCCGTGGGCGAAGCCGGGCTGCAGCAGCGTCGACTGCAGCAGCGACTCCTTACCCTCCTCCATGCGACCCATCAGCGCCAAGGCGCGACCTCGCTGGTAGTAGGCCATGCCGTATTTGTCGCTTACCTCGATCGCCCGATCGAAAGCCTCCAGCGCCTCGTCGAACTTCCTCTCAGCGACCAACTCGACGCCTCTTTGGGTGAGCGTCATCGCTTCCCCTTGCGACCCCTGCCGGCCGCCACGGTGCACGGGCTCTGCAGCAACCGCCTGCAGCACCGCCACGGCGAACAGCGCGACAGCCATCGTCCCGGCCGGCAGCACCACGGGCTGGATGGACTCGAACGAAATCTTCGTCACCAAGTACCGAACTCTCGCGGACACGCGCTTGCCTCCTCGGGGAATATCAGAACCGGCACAGCGTAACGCACGGCGCTCAGCGACGACCGGGAAGAGGAAAGCCGGCCGACGGGCTTGGCAGGATGCTATGAGTCTGGTTGAGTTCCGGGAGTTCTTCAGCACCCTGCTACAGGAGCGCACAGGTCATGAAACGAAAGCAAGCCGGCGACTTCGACCGTGAAGTTCTCGATCTCTTCGACCGCTACGTTCACGGCGGCATCAGCCGCCGCGGGTTCCTCGACGGCGCCGCCAAGTTCGCGGTGGGCGGCATGACCGCAGCGGGCATCTTGGAGGCACTGAATCCTCGCTACGTCGAAGCCCAGCAGGTCGCCGCCGATGACTCGCGTTTGCGCACCGAGTACGTCGAGTATTCGTCGCCACAGGGCGCCGGGACCATGCGCGGCTACCTTGCCCGGCCGACCGACTCGAGCGACGATCTCCCGGGGGTGGTGGTCATTCACGAGAACCGTGGGCTCAACCCGCATATCGAGGACGTCGCCCGGCGCGCGGCGCTGGCCGGGTTCCTGGCTTTCGCGCCCGATGCACTCTTCCCCC
>CBDUXW010000355.1:0-4146 GCA_965371275.1 uncultured bacterium
ATGCTGGAACGGCGTGGCGAGGAAAACCCGGTCGGCGACGCGGAGGCGAAGGAATCCTATATCCGCCATCTGGTCGACGTTCGTTTCATGGTGCGCAAGCGTCCGAACTTCGAAATGATCGAGGTGCACTTCAAAGATGCGCTCAACGGACCCGAGGCCTTCGTCGCGGAAGTGAGCGAGTTTCTCGGTGGCAGCCTCGACACCGACGAGATGATCTCGGTGGTCGACCCGGAGCTGTATCGCAACCGCAAGGCCGACCTGGCCAAGGCATCGTCAGCGAGCTGAACCGGGTTACCACCTAGGAGTCAGCCGACACGTGGCTCAGCCACAGCCACTCCATCGCGCAGGGACGGCGCTCCGACAGCAGCGGCACGACGAAGTCGTGGAGCTCGACAATGGCATCGGTGCTGCGCAACCCGGGTACCAGCTCCGGGTCGATCAGCTCGCGCTCGCCGCCTTCGATGTCGCGAAGGATCAATGCGCGGCGGCCCGTGTCGAGCGCGGCCTGCAGGCTCGGAGCGTCGCAATGCCCTCGAATCTCCACGCGATCCTCGATGCCGTTGAGGCCGGCAAGCTCGGCGATTAGCCGCCGGCGGTTTTCGTCGGACTCGAAGGCCACCGCGCGAGCCCGCGGGAGCCGCATCAACATACCGGCGGCGTAGTAGCCCTCCCCCGCGCCGATGTTCACCACGAGGTCGACGTCGGCAACGATCGAAGCCTCGAGAAACGGATGGATTTCCTTCTCGTAGGTCCCGAAGAGCTTCGGCGCCAGCGGAATACCGCCGGCGTCGGAAACCATCTTCAGCCCTTCAAAAGGACCGGCGACAACACGCCCGTCGGTCATCCGGAAGGCGCGCTTCTCACCCGTTCGCTGGCGCCGGCGAATCCATGCCAGCCGGGCGTCCAGAATCGGCCGGGGCAGAAGCGCTTTGATCGCCGACTTCATCGCTTGCCGCCGCCACCGGGTACGCGGGTCACAGCGGCGCGCTGGTGGAACGTCGCCCGCGTTTGCGGTTCCGTACCTTGAGGTTCAGAAACTCGACGAACATCGAGAATCCCATGGCGAAGTAGATGTATCCCTTCGGTATGTGGAAGCCGACACCGTCGGCGACCAGTGCCATGCCGATCAACAGCAGGAAGCTTAGAGCGAGCATTTTTACGGTGGGATGCCGCTCCACGAAGGCGCTCACCGGCCCCGCCGCCGCCAGCATGATGCCGATCGCAATGATCACCGCCGCCACCATGATGCGCACGTCGTCGGCCATGCCGACCGCCGTGATCACCGAATCGATGGAAAACACCATGTCGAGCACGGCGATCTGAGCGATGACCGACGCGAACGAAGCCGCCACTCTGGCGACGCCGTGTTCACCCTCGCCCTCGAGCTTGTCGTGGATCTCGTGGGTCGCCTTGGCGAGCAGGAACAGGCCGCCGATCATCAGGATCAGATCGCGTCCCGAAACCGCGTGGCCCAACACTTCGAACAACGGCGCGGTGAGACGAGCCATCCACACGATCGTGAACAGCAGGAGGATGCGCGTGACCATCGCCATCATCAGGCCGACAAAGCGAGCGCGGGCCTGCTGGTCGCCGGGCAGCTTGCTCGCCAACACCGAGATGAAGACGATGTTGTCGATGCCGAGGACGACCTCGAGAAGGGTCAGTGTGACAAGAGCAATCCAGGCTTCGGGACTGGTCAAGAGTTCCATGGCTTCACGAACGGTCCGGGCGCCGGCGACGAGCCGGCGCCGAGGTCACCTGGCGCTCGGGGGTCAGCGTTGGCGGCGCATCGCTCCGGGAGGGGAAGCGCCGCCCGGACCGTTGTCCCAGTCCTGGGCGCTCGAGATATTGGGGTAGCCCCACTGCTCGCCGTTCCATCCCGAGAAACCTTCCATTTTGAAAGCCCAGAAGCCGCTCGTCGAATCGGAAACGACGATCAAGCCGTCGGCGTTACGCACGTCGACGCCGAACGTACCGTTGAAGACCGGGGTGAAATCGTCGTTCAACGAGCCAAGATACGTATCGTAGTAGCCCACCGTAACGGGATTCGTCGGATCCATCAGGCTGAATATCTGCAGGCCGTCAACGTAGCCCGACACGAAGACGAACGGCCAACGGACCTCGTGGTTGTGCACCAGGTTCTTCCAGTCCGCGGTCCACGCCGAGATCGGCCTGCGGATGTTCTGCTGCTCACCGTCCAGTGCCGGCTTGAGGTCGAAGACCCGCAACGGCGCATACTGGTATTCCGTCTCGGCCACGACGTAGCGGCCGTCGGGCGACGGCGTGAACGTGTGCCCGAAGGTAATCCCCGTCGCCCCGACGATGGAGGCAACCAAGGCAGGGTTCTCCAGGTCGGTAATGTCGTACACGTAGTAACCACCGGTGCCGCCGCCATAGAAGCGATCGGACTCCGTATCCGGGTGAAAGCCGGCGTACATGTCGTGGTAGCCGCGGAAACCACCCTCTTCATCGCCCACCGGCACGGTAGCTACCAGTGCTTCGTCGGCGCGGCCCTCGACCACGTAACCGAGGTCGTAAACGTGCGCGTACGGCCCGCGCACCGTGGCGAAGAGCAGCACGCGCCCGTTGCTGTGCTTGTACACGAAGATATTGTGGAAGCCACCCGGATGGTCGGAGGCGCGAATCCGACCGACCTCTCGGACGGAAGACGCATCGGGAAGCCCGGTAACGTCCAGCACCACCGCACCGAGATCGGCGTCGGGGCCGCCCTGCCCGAACTGCAGCGACTGCACGACGTAATAACGGCCGTCCCACTTGAAGTGCTTCACGTCCATACCGCCGAGGCCCTCGTGCAGATCCTGGTCCTCGATACGCCAGCGGTAGATTACTTCGGGCCGCGTTGGGTCGGACAGATCGATGATGTCGGTGCCCTTTTCACCGGCGAACAACGCGATGCGACCGACGTACGCGTACGGTCGATCGAGCTCCTGCTCGAGATCGATGTCGGCCACGGAGAGGCGCGGACCGAGCGGGAGGTGGGCGACAACTTCGATATTGTCGCTGCCGCGCTTCATGGCGGTCCATTGGGGGCTCCCCGACTGAGCGAACGTCGACGCCACGCCGCCGGCAACAAAGAAGACCAGCAAAGCGGCACGGACGCCGCTGACTCTCATGATCGCAATACGCATTTCGGTTCTCCCGGGTGAGGAACGAGTGTAGTTGTCCGGCGGCTCGCGACCAACGGCCGCCGGCGTTCAGCTCGGGATCGACGGCTCGGCGAGCAACGCGGCGGCACGACGCGAGTCGGGAACCGCGCCGAGCTGCACGAACGTGGCGCACGCCGATCGTAATTCGAGCTCGGCCCCGGAGATGTCACCTTCCTGCCGATAGGCGATAGCCTGCAGCTCCCGGGCGCGCGCCGCCTCATACGGCACGTTGGCCTGCTCCCACAGACGAATCGCCTCGCGCAAGTGGTTACCCGCCTGGGCCGTATCGCCCTCGGCCAAACAGATGGCGCCGGCGGCGTGCCGCGACACTGCGTGTACTGCCGGGGCGTCGAAATCGGCGCTGATCTCGGCAATCTCGGCCTGGGCGGCGCGTGCGGTGTCGAGGTCGTCGCGGGCCAACGCGATCTCGACCTGAACCGGCAGCAGGCGGGTACGCGCCAGCCGATCCGTCTCCTCGCCGGCGAGGGCCCGCTTGATCGAGCTTGCGGCGCCGTCGGTATCGCCGTCGGCTAGCAGCAGCAACGCCGCTCCGGGTTGTGGGTCGCGGCCGAGCTGACGCGCCTCGTGAAAGGCGTCGCGTGCAGCGGGCAGATCGCCCAGACGCAAGCGGATCTCGCCGAGCTCATGCAAAGCCACCCGAGCAACACTCGGCGCAAACGTCTCGAGCTCGGTGTATGCCTTGGAGGCTTCTTTCTCGGCCTCTGTCCAGTGCCCGTGCAGCCGCATCACCTCGGCCCGATACACGCGGCAGATGCCTGGAAACCCGGCGATCGCCTGACGTTCGCACCAACGCTTGGCGGCGGCGGTCCACTCGCCGGCGCGGCGGTGGTCGGCGAGCATGCGGCACGCACTGATCGCATTGCAGTAGATGATCGCAGTCGCCATCGGACTCAGCTCACCGCTGATCGCAGCGACGGCGGCTTCGTCGATGAGCGCCATGCCGCCCTTGGTGTCGCCC
>CBDUXW010000356.1:0-4134 GCA_965371275.1 uncultured bacterium
CCTCGACGGGGTCGCTGAAGTTGCGCACGACGTAGGCGAGGGCATCGGTGTTCTTGACCAGGCCCATCGTGGTCGTCGAAAAGACCTGGTCGGAACCGGACTGTCCCTCGTGTCGCGCCATGCCGACGAAATCGATGAACGTCACCGTCGCGTACACGACTTTCTTGGGCTCGTAGATTTCGGTCAGCCGATCGACACGCTCGTCGTCGACGCCGACGATGGCGACGTGCGGCTCGGCCTTGGGGTTGGCGTAGGCCGTAACTTCGACGTCGGAGCGCGTGATGGCGTTGAAGACGGTAGTCTTGCCCGAATTGGGCAGTCCGATCAATCCGATTTCCATGGTTACTCGATACCCCACACCGACGGCGTCGCGAACTCGAGGCTGTTGCCGCCCGGATCACGAAAGTAGATCGAGCGACCACCCTGTTCCCAGTCGAGGTCGAGCTCCACTTCAACGCCGTGCGTTTCGAGGTGCCGCTTCCACTGATCGATCTCCTCTTCAGTGGCGCGAAACGCGACGTGCCCCTCGCCAAACGCGCCGTGCGCGCCCACCGTAAGGTCTGCTGACTCCGGCGCTCCTTCCCTGGTTGCCTCGGGGTTGAAGATCAGCAAGATGCCGGCGCCGCAGCGATAGAAGAGGTGCCGGTTACGGCCGGCGCCCATCTTCTCGAGGCCGAGAATATCGGTGTAGAAGCGTTCGGCGGCGTCGAGGTCCTCGCAGTACAGCGATGTCTCGAGAATGGCGCGTACGCGCGGCGCGTCGTGCGAACCGGTCATCGAACGAGGCTCGCCGGTTCGTCGCCGTCGGCAGCGGCGAAGCGCGCGGAGTCGCTGCCGACGGTCGTGTCAATCATGATCGCGTCGAAACACGCGGCCGTCCTTCATCACGAAACGCACGTCGCGCAGCGCCGA
This sequence comes from uncultured bacterium, assembly GCA_965371275.1. Classification (GTDB taxonomy): domain Bacteria; phylum Acidobacteriota; class UBA890; order UBA890; family UBA890; genus CBDCBL01. The sequence goes on from CBDUXW010000356.1 coordinate 913, forward strand.
GATGTCGACGGTCGGATCGCCCTGTACGGCGATCAGGTCGGCGAGCAGTCCGGCGCGCACGGCGCCGACGCGATCGGCGATGTCGAAGTAGCGAGCGTTGCCCGCCGTGGCGGCACGAACGACCTCGAGTGTTTCCATTCCGTAGTCGGCCATGAGCTCGAGCTCGCGCACGTTGTCGCCGTGCGGGTAGACCCCGATGTCGCCGCCGAAGCAGATGGGTACGCCGAGCCGCATCGCCAGCTGGAAACTCTCACGCTTTCGCGCGATGCGGGCCGGTTCGGGGTCGACTCCCTTGCGCCAGCCGCCGTATTGGCTGATCGCGTCGCCGGCTGCCAGCGTCGGGCACAGAGCGACGCCGCGGGCCGCCATGAGCTCGAAGATCTCCACCGTGCCGCCGTCGCCATGGTCGATGGTGCGGACGCCGGCCTCGATGGCGCGCCGCATACCCTCGGCCGTCGAGGCGTGGGCGACGACGTGGCGTCCGGAGCTGCCGGCGACCTCGACGATCGTACGCAACTCTCGTTCGGTGAAGATCGGTTGCGCGTCCCGGTCGGGTCCCCAGCGATAGTCGGCGTACACCTTGATCCAGTCGGCGCCGTTGCCGATCTGCTCGCGCGTGACGCGGATCAGATCGTCGTAACCGTCGGCTACCTGGGCACCCTTGGGAAGCTCGAGCTCGGGCGCGCCCTTCGGGTTGTAGCTGCCGGTGGCGACGATCGCCCGCGTGGTGATGATCAAGCGCGGCCCCGGGATCACGCCCTTGTCGATGGCCGCCTTGATGCCGACGTCGGCATAGCCTGCCCCCTCGGTGCCGAGGTCGCGCATCGTCGTGACGCCGGCCATCAACGAGGCGCGCACGTGATTGACCGCTCGCGCGGTGCGCTCGCCGAGGGATTCGTACAGCACTTGATCGGTCCAAGGCGTTTCGTTGTAGGGGTGCAACAAGATGTGCGAGTGGCCCTCGATCAACCCGGGCAGCAGCGTCAGGCCGGAAAGATCGATGCTTTCCGCGCCGGCGGGTGCTGCAACCTCATTGGCCGGTCCGGCGGCAGCGATCCGATTGCCCTCGACCAAGACGATCCAATCGTCGTGCAGCGTCTCGCCGTCGAAAACCTGCGCCGGGCGCAGAATCGTCACCGACTCTTGAGGACCGCTCGCGGCGACGTCGGTGGACGCAGCAGCGATGAGAGCAAGGACGCCAAAGTAGCTGATAAGTCGTTTCATGCGTTCAATCTTCCGCGTTCTAGGTCGTCGTGCCAAATCTTGTTCCCCAAATTTTTCACTTCCTCATGCAACCAGGAGGGCCTTTTGCCCGTCATAAGGACATGAGCCTACTCCCGACGGACCACCGGTACGCAGCCTGATTGAAGGAACCGAGGCCCTGACGATGAGCGATATCGAGCGCCAGAAACTGTTTATGGTCGCCACTACGGTGATATTCGCAGTGATCTGGGCCATCACCAACTTGGCCTAGCAAGCCCGCCACACCCTCCCGACCGCCTTCTAGCGGCTCCGCTAGCCGTTCCCTCCGAACAAGCGCACCAAGGCGAAGACGCCCAGCATCGAGAAGGCCAGGGCGAACTTCATGGCGACGCCGAGGATCAACCCGATCGTCGCGCCGATCCCCGCGACACTGGCGTCTTGAAACGACCGGTCGGCGAGCAACTCGCCGCAGACGGCGCCCACGAAGGGTCCGAGCAAGATTCCCGGGATGCCGAAAAAGATGCCCACGACGGCGCCGAAGGCGGCACCGATAGCGGCGTGTTTCGTTGCGCCGAAGCCTTTCGCTCCCAGGGCGCCGGCGGCGAAATCGACGGCGATCATGAGGGCGGCCATCAAGCCGAGGACGACGAGTGTCCACGTGCCGACATAGGCGAAGCCCTCGGCCCACGCCGCCACCAGCAAGCCGGCGAACAGCAGGGGTGGCCCCGGCAACGCCGGAAACACCAACCCGATGAGGCCCGCCGCCACCAGAACCACGGCGAGCACCCATAACAGTATCGTCGTCACCATGGTTCTACCTCGGCTGCCAAGGCGAGTGGATGCGGTTTACCGCCCACCGCCGAGCTCAGCATAGGCTCGCGACACGGCGGGCTGCACGAACCAGGCGTCGAAGAAATACTGGCCGATCGGGTCGTTGCCGACAAAGCGCTCGCCCCAGTTGGCGAACGTGATCTCCCAGGCGGCTGCCTCGGCATCTTGTCCCTGCCTGATGGCGCCGCGCACCGCGGCGATCTCGAACTGCGCCAAGTCGATGATCAGACGCACGTAGTCCTTGTCGACAAGCACGTCGCCGTGTCCGGGGACGACGTCTGTGAAGTCGACCTCGACAAGTCGACGGAGGGTCTGCAGCCACTGCGTCTGTAAACGGGCGAAGCCGAACGGCACCGGGTGGGTAACGATGTCGCCGGCGATGACCAGTTTTTCGTCGGGCAGATACACGACCACGTCCGATCCGGCCTTTCCGAACCCGAGGTCGAGAAGCTCGATGGAGCGGCCGGAGCGTGGTAGCAGCAGGCGTTCGCGGAACGTCGATGTGGGCGGTGTCACCCGAACGTCGGCGTAGGCGGTCTTCACCGCATCCATGTCGCTCTCGTAGTAGCGCCGCAAATAGTCGGCAACCTCGTCGTCGCCATTCAGGCCCCGCGCTCGCACCCGGGCGATTTCCGCCGCGCCCTCTTGGCGCCGCTCCTGCATGGCGGCCGGGAAGCCGCGCACCCGTGCGGCAACGGGTCCGTCGACCAGATACTCGCGGGTGCCCGGGCGGGCGATGATCTGCAGGTCAGGGAACTCCTGTGCGAACACCTGGTTGCCGAGCACGTGATCCTCGTGTCCGTGGGTGTTGATCAGCGTCGTCACCGGGGCGTCCGTCAGAGAGCGGATCTTATCGATGACCTGCCGCGCCGCGGCCGGGGCAGAACCGCTGTCGACCACCACCACGTCGTCGTCGTTGACGATGATCGTCACGTTGCCGTGCACCGGCGAGCGGTAGGGGTCGCGTCGGTAAGCGACCCATATTCCAGGGCGGATTGCCCGGAAGGAAAGCTCGTAGGGAGATGTGTGACGATCGAGATGATCGAGTAGCAGCGCGTTGATGCGCGTCGGCTTGCGCTCCATCAGCCAGTGGCCGGTGCGTTCCATCGCAACGAACTCGTAGGGGCCGCTGACGTAGCGGGCGCTGGCGCGGGCGGCGGCAAGGCTGAAGGCGGGGTCTTCGGTGCC